>JAGVII010000196.1 GCA_020056155.1 Afipia sp. | reverse complement strand
GCCGGCGTCTATGAGTTCGCCCCGCTCGAGGCGATCACGCCGGAGCACTTCCACAGGCATTTCGACCTGAACGTGCTGGGCCTGCTGCTGGTGTCGCAGGAAGCCGTGCAGCACTTCAATGCGAACGGCGGCAGCATCGTCAACATCTCGTCGGGCGTCTCGACCATCACCCCTCCCGGCTCGGCGGTCTACACCGCGACCAAGGCATCGGTGGACGCCATCACGTCGGTGCTGTCGAAGGAGCTGGCCGCGCGCAAGATCCGCGTCAACGCGGTCAATCCCGGCATGATCGCCACCGAGGGCGTGGTGTCCGCTGGTTTCCATGAAGGCGACATGCGCAGCTGGATCGAATCCGCGACGCCGATGGGCCGCATCGGCAAGGTCGAGGAGATCGCCTCGGTCGTCGCCTTCCTCGCCTCCGAAGGCGCGTCCTACATCACCGGCGAAACCCTGCATGTGACGGGCGGGTTCAGGTAGAGGGGCTGACTTTTAAAAAGTCACGTCATTCCGGGCGCGATGCAGCGCGAAGCGGTGCATCGCAGACCCGGAATCTCGCTGAGGACTACGAAAGACAACCCCCGGCAGCGATGCCGGGTTTTTTTGGGATACCGCAAGGTATCCTAGGAAAACCGCAGCGATATCGCATAACCTGCAGTGATGTCTAAGACCCGAAACAATCACTATGTGCCGCAATGGTACCAAGAAGGATTTTTCGAAACAGGCCGTAATACGCTTGACTATCTCGATATGAAGCCGCCTCAAAAGGTGCTTAATGACGGCCGCATAATTACCGAAAGAGCCTTGTTCGACGCGCCCACCTCGCGGGCCTTTCGGCAACTCGACTTGTATTCCACCTTCTTTGGAACATCTATCAACGACGAAATTGAACGTCGCTTATTTGGCAACATCGATGCTCGTGGGTCAAATGCCATTCGAGCGTTTTCCGGTCTCGATGTCGGCGAATGGCACCGCCATTTTCAAACCCTATTCGAGTACATCGACATCCAAAAAATACGCACGCCTAAGGGATTGGACTGGCTCAAAACCCAGTACCCCACACTCGCCCAAAACGAGTTAATGTTCGAGATGCAAGGCATTCGTATGATGCACTGCACGATTTGGACCGAAGGAGTGCGCGAGATCGTCTCTGCCGAAGACGCTGATGTAAAATTCATTATTAGCGATCACCCGGTCACACTCTACAATTACGCCGCAGCGCCCAGCGATGTAGTATGCGCCTATCCGAACGATCCAAAGATCGCCTCGAAGGCGTCGCAGACGCTCTTTCCACTTAACCAGAATTTTTGCCTGATACTTACAAATCTAGAGTATGCACGCGATCCATCATCGAGCCCGCTTGAAAAGCGAACCTTCGCCCGCAATTACCGGAATTCGATGGTAAGAACCGACGCGTTCATACGGACTAGAAAGTTTACGAGCCAAGAAGTCGCACGCGTCAACTACGTCTTGAAAGCGCGTGCCTGCCGCTATATCGCCGCGGGCCGCAAAGAATGGCTCTTTCCAGAAAAAGCCGTTTCCGAGCCTTGGAGTGAGTTGCGCAAGACTTTCTTGCCGCCCAAGGACAATCTTTGGAATTTCGGCGGAGAGATGTTTGCAAAATTCGAAAGTGGGCATGTCCACTATCAGGATGAGTTCGGGAGAACTGAAAAGCAACGTGACTTCTTGAA
Organism: Afipia sp.; assembly: GCA_020056155.1. Classification (GTDB taxonomy): domain Bacteria; phylum Pseudomonadota; class Alphaproteobacteria; order Rhizobiales; family Xanthobacteraceae; genus Afipia. The sequence goes on along the minus strand of JAGVII010000196.1, from coordinate 3,618 downwards.
GAAAGATCTTCCGATTAAACCGCTGCGACCCGGAGATGTATGTGGTTGCGGATACGGACGGATATTCAAGGCATGCTGTATGCCTAAGCCCGTCGCGTTGCGACCGACATGGAATGAGCGGAGCGTACGCGAACGAAATATCATGTTAAAAAGCGGAATCGTAAATGTCCTAAGGCTAGGACAAGGAAAAGATTGGACCCAAGTCCGGCGCGATCTAAATGATGAGCAGATCAGCACGATCTATCGCCTTTACGAGGGTTTATGGCCGCTCGAAACCGATTTGCTCCAGATGCTGCCAAAGCCTGACGGGATCGCTCGCGCGGTTTACACGGGATCCATTCATCCCGAGGCTATCACCGAGTTTGCACTCGGAGCGTCTCTTTACTTTGGTGAGTTGATTATCGAACACCCTTTCGTCCATGCCGGAGCGCTAAAAAAAGAATACAGCCCGGTAGAAAATCCAAAAACCTACCGTCAAGAATTTCTCAAGGCCGTTCTTTTCTTCCTAACAGTTATGCCGTTGGTCGAACTCGGTCTGGTAAATCTTGTCCCCGATCCTTGCGGTTTCGATGTCCATTTGCGCGATCAAATGTTGCATATGGCAACGTCTCGTTCAGCGGGAATGCGTATAGATCGGCAAACAGAAGTTCACATTGAACAACTGATGAAACAGGACACCCAACGCAGCATTATGTCGTTGCCACGCGAGGTGCTGCGCTCCCAACTGCTACGAGCTTTTCCAAACATAGACTTGACGAAGCAGGAGCAAACTTTGAACTACATGGAGCGGCTGAAGGAGAGCGACCCATTAGCAGTTTTGCAGGAAGATTCGTTGAGCGGTGGCAAAGCGGGTGGGCAGTTAAATATGATGAAACTCGCGCCGAATTTCGAAATGACGATGTATCTAGCTCAGGCGACGGGGTCTTATATCATCACGGACAGCGCTTTTCGTTGGGCCGAAATAACGAAAGCCTGTCGCCGAGGAAACAGCGAACCACACCGGCGTCTTGCTACTCTAGCGCGCGAAATCGCTCGTTCTGAGTTTTCCTTCCCGCAGAACGTCATGGATATTGCGACGTTTGCTTTAGACAAGACATTCGACGCTTATCCGGCCCTATTTCGGGATACATTCAAATATCTTTCAAACATGACTGATCGCGGGTCAAAGCCGAATCGGGAAGCGCAATTGAACAGCCGCTTTGCCAAGACACACGCGCCCATTCAAACTGCGATAAGAAGGGCACGCGTTACTATGGAAAAGGCTCGAATTTCTTGTGTCTTTCCTTCCGGAGGAATTCAGGACAACACCGTCAATCGGCTGCTGCTGATGTCGAGTTCCGAAACTCATTTGCCTAGCATTCCAATGGCGTTCTTTATTGAAAGCCAAGTCACGCCAAGCTCGTCGGCGAATCCCCTGCTTCGCACTTGACATCTCTCACAATAGGACTATATTCCCAATTATATACTTGACACCACAGGGCTAGAATCCTAGAAAGGGCCATCAAAACCGGATTGGCCCCAATGTCTCAGTTCAACGCCCCGCACTTTCAGACGCCAGAAGCGGCCCGCGCCTACCTCGAAGCCCTGCGCTGGGGCGGTGAGCGCGTGTGCCCACATTGCGGAACGGTCAATTCGTCTTTCGCCACCAAGAAGGCTGGCGTCTATCGCTGTTCCTCTAGGGAGTGCCGTAAGGACTTCAGCGTGACCACCAAGAGCGTGATGGAAAGCAGCCATATCAAGCTGCACATCTGGCTTCAGGCGTTCTACCTCATGGCCTCGTCCAAGAAGGGCGTGTCCAGCCATCAACTGCACCGCGCTCTTGGCGTGACCTATAAGACCGCTTGGTTCCTGTCGCACCGCATCCGCGAAGCAATGCGCAATGGTGGCATTGTCTCGCCAATGGGCGGCGAAGGCTCAATCGTTGAAGCTGACGAAACTTACTTCGGACCAATCGCCAAGGATAAGGTTCGCAAGACCACAACTTCTGGCCGTCCATTCACCAAGTCTGGCCGCACTGGCCCGTCCAATAAGCGCGCTATCGTATCGCTCGTTGAACGTGGTGGCTCAGTACGCTCATTCCACGTTGCTGTTGCTGACGCCAACACCGTTGCGGGCATCGTCAACGAGAACATTCACCGCGAGACGCGGCTGCATACCGATGAAAGCCGCCTCTACACCAAGGTAGGCGCTAACTTCGCCATGCACGAAACTATCAATCATTCCGCGAAGGAGTACGCTCGCGGCGACGTGACCACCAACACCGTTGAAGGTTACTTCTCAATCTTCAAGCGCGGCATGCGTGGCGTTTATCAGCATTGTGCAGAGAAGCATCTGTATCGCTATCTTTCAGAATACGATTTCCGCTTCAATCACCGCGTGAAGCTGGGCTTCAACGACGGGGAACGCGCGGACCTTGCCATCAAGGGTGCGGCTGGCAAGCGTCTGACGTATCGTCAAGCTAACTGAGCCTGACTTTTCCAAGAAGGCTGGGCGCTTCCTGCGCTGGCGCTCGAAGCTGCCCAAGCCCAAACCACGATTCGTCAAATACTGGCGAACACGCTAGTCTGTCCTCTTTGCGGGGGACAGATTATGGCCGTTACTTTTGTAGGCGAACCGCCATTTCAATTGCCGTTGCTCCAAAACGCGCAAGCAGATGCCTTAGATGAAACCGTATTGATGACTCTTTACGGACTGATAGACGGGCACGGGCCAAGTCCCGTTCCAATGATGGTGCAAATGACCGGCAAAACTGCGCTGGCTCTCTCAGCCCAGCTTTCTCGGGCTGGGCTGGCGGCAGAATTGAAAGCTCGCTCATAACGCGCCCTTCTTTTTCTTCAGCGCCCTGCGTTTTGCAGTCGCTGTCTTCGGAATATCCTTCAACGGCTTTGGCGGCGACTTAAGCGCGCCCTTTAGCATCGCGTCGAAACGCTGCTTTGTTTCCTTTTCACTGAAAACATCTTTTGAGGATTTTGACATGGGTTCCTCTGAGAGCATCAAGTTTGAACTACATCGAGATATGCGCCTTGCTCTAGGCGATATCGTAATCGCGTGGTCCCGCGTTGAAGCCCTGATAGCTGAGTTTCTATCCTTCCTGCTCAAAGCAGACCCAGGTTCAATGTACGTCTTGAATCAGGATATTGCGAGCGGGACGCAAATGAAGTGGGTGAAAATCCTTGTCCAAGACCGTTTCACCAATCAGAACACTCGCGATAACCTCAAAATCCTATTTGATCGAATCGACACCGCACGCGGTGAGCGAAACGCTTACGTCCACGGCATTTGGACCCCCGGCTCCGAGTCGGGGACGGCCTGCGTACAGACGATCAAGATGGATCGCTCCGAGATCGTCAGGGAGGAGCTTGTTACGGCTCCTGATCTCAATGATCTTTTTAGCGAGATCGAAGCCGTGAGTGACGAGCTTTACGCCGTCCTCAAGGCTCTTGGGGTGAGTTGCTAGCGCCGGCCTGTCTGCCACGTTCTAGGACTCTTTTCTTGTGGTTGCAAGTATATAGTTGGGACTATATTCCTTCTCGTCCTGCCCCGTCATGAGGGGCGTTTCGCGATCGTCACGATACGCGGGGCGGGATGCGGTGGCCGCGGCGGTGTTCGAAGGCCGTG
>JAGVII010000152.1 GCA_020056155.1 Afipia sp. | reverse complement strand
GCTGGCAGCGGCGCTGGCATTGCCGGTGCTCCTCGGGGCTGTGCTGAGCGTCGGGCAGCGCGGCGCGGAGCGTCCGCTGGTCAAATGGTTCTGGGCCGACAGCCGCCAGCAATTGCCGGGATTGTCCCTGGCGCTGATGGCGCTGCTGCTCGCGCTCGCCGTGAATGTCGGTGTCGGCACCATGGTGCAGAGTTTTTCGCGAACCTTCACCAACTGGCTCAATGACCGGCTCGCGGCCGAGGTTTATCTGAATGCAACCAGCGATGCGCACGCAGCGGAGATTTTGACATGGCTGCGGCAGCGGCCTGAAGTGGAGGCCATCCTGCCGGCGTGGCGCACCGACGTGACGCTGGACACGCTGCCGGTTGAGGTTCTCGGTTTTGCCGACCACGCGACCTATCGCGATCGATGGCCATTGCTGGAATCGGCGCCGCACGTCTGGGACAAGGTCCGCGCGGGCGAGGCTGCGCTGGTCAGCGAACAACTGGCGCGGCGGCTCAAGGTTCGTCTCGGCGAGCGCGTGGTACTGCCGGCGACGACGGGGCCGTGGCAGGTCGTGGTGGCGGGAATTTATCCTGATTACGGCAACCCGAAAGGCCAGATCGGCATCGACATCGACGCGCTCGCGAACCGGTGGCCGGAGATTGCCCGCACGCGATTTGGACTGCGCGTGATGCCGGCGAAAGCGCCCGAGCTCGTCGCGGCCATTCGCGAAAAATTCGGGCTCGATTCCAGCCGCTTGCTGGATCAGGCGACGCTCAAGGCCGAATCCACCCGCATCTTCAACCTCACCTTCTCTGTGACGTCGGCGCTGAACGCGTTCACACTCGGTGTTGCGGGTGTCGCGCTGCTGACAAGTCTCCTGACGCTCAGCAACAGCAGGCTTCCGCAATTGGCGCCGCTATGGGCGCTCGGGTTGACGCGACGGCAGCTCGCGGGAATCGAGTTGCTGAAAACCATGTCAGTCGCGTTCATCACGGCGCTGCTGGCGCTGCCGCTTGGAATTCTGGTGGCGTGGTGTCTGGTAGCGGTGGTGAACGTCAAGGCGTTCGGCTGGCGCCTGCCGCTGCATGTTTTCCCCGTGCAGTTGCTGGAGCTGCTTGCGGTTGCAATGCTGGCAGCCGTGCTGGCGACGTGCCTGCCGATCCTCCGGCTGATCCGGCTGCAACCCGCAGCCCTTGCGAAGATATTCGCCAATGAGCGTTAAACTTCATATCGGCCGTCGTGCCTTTATCGGCGGCAGTCTGCTTGCGACCTTCAGCGGTGGACTTGCGCGTGCGCAGGGCTTCGCGGGGTTGGGCGGCGAAAGCGACGGATTCGCCGCGGTCGTTCCGGGCAGGGCGCTGACGTTTCCGCGCGATCATGGCCCGCATCCTGATTATCGCATCGAGTGGTGGTATCTCACTGCGAACTTGAAGGACGCCATTGGTGCGCAGTGGGGCGCACAGTGGACCCTGTTCCGGCAGGCCATGGCGCCCGGAGCGCAGGAGGACGGCTGGGCCAACCAGCAGATCTGGATGGGGCATGCGGCCGTTACCAGTGCGACCACGCATCGTTATGCCGAGAAATTCGCGCGCGGCGGCGTCGGCCAGGCGGGCGCGGAGGCGGCTCCGTTCCGCGGATGGATCGATTCATGGGAGATGCGCGGACTTGATGGGTTCAACGCGCAGAACGTAGCGCCGCTCGCAGTCTCGGCATCGGGTTCGGATTTCAGTTACGCTTTGAATCTTTCGGCGGATCGCCCGCTGGTGCTGCAGGGCGATGGCGGCTACAGCAAAAAATCAGAACGAGGGCAGGCGTCGTACTATTTCAGCCAGCCGTATTTTACGGCGACGGGCACGATCACGCTGGGCAATACGCAGGTCGCAGTCACAGGCCATGCGTGGATGGACCGCGAATGGAGCAGCCAGCCGCTTGCATCCGACCAGACCGGGTGGGACTGGTTCTCGCTGCACCTCCAGTCAGGTGAAAAGGTCATGCTGTTTCGACTCCGGCAGAAGGATGGGCGGAACTATTTCGCGGGCAACTGGATTGACGGCAGCGGGCGCTCAGTGCCGCTGGCCCCGACCGCGATAACCATGACGCCGACTGCATCAACCGATATCGATGGCCGAAAGCTGCCGACATCATGGAGCGTTGCCATTCGCGAGCGCGGGCTGAAGATCGATAGCGTGCCGCTGAACGCGAAAAGCTGGATGGGCACGCGCTTCGCCTATTGGGAAGGCCCGATCAGTTTCAAGGGCAGTCACACCGGCGTCGGTTATTTGGAGATGACGGGTTATTGAGCTTTCACTTCTTCCGTCATTGCGAGCGCAGCGAAGCAATCCAGAGCTGAAGTAGAATGGATTGCTTCGTCGCTGACGCTCCTCGCAATGACGGCTGGCACATTGAGGGTGGCATGAAGCATAAATCATTCGGCGCGACAGGGCAGCAGGTTTCGATTATCGGGCAGGGCACCTGGTACATCGATCGGGGGGATCGGGCATCCGCCGTCGCGGCACTACGCAATGGTCTCGGCCTTGGCATGACCCATATCGATACTGCCGAAATGTATGACGATGCAGAACTGGTTGTTGCCGAGGCAATGGCCGGTCGGCGCGACGAGGTGTTTCTGGTCTCAAAAGTGTTGCCAAGCAACGCTTCGCGCAAAGGCATCGTGCAGGCCTGCGAGCGCTCGCTGAAGCGGCTCAAGACCGACAGGCTGGATTGCTATCTCTTGCACTGTCGCGGGTCATATCCGCTGGAGGATACCGTCGCGGCTTTCGAGCAGTTGGTGAGCGATGGAAAGATCCGCTCATGGGGTGTGAGCAATTTCGACGCAGGCGATCTTGCGGAAGTTCTCGACGTCGCGGGCGAGGGGCGTATCGCCTGCAATCAGGTGCTCTATCACCTGAAGGAACGTGCCATCGAACATTCGGTGATTCCGTGGTGCGAAGCACACGATGTTGCGGTCGTTGCTTACTCGCCGTTTGGCCATGATGACTTCCCCGACCCACAATCGGCAGGCGGCAAGGTGCTGCAGGAGATCGCCGCACGACATGGCGCGACAGCCCGTCAGGTCGCGCTTGCTTTCCTGACGCGGTGGCCGTCGGTGTTCGCGATCCCCAAGGCTTCGTTATCGGGCCATGCCGCGGACAACGCGGGCGCAGGCGACGTGACGTTAACGGAAAGCGACATCGCCGCGCTCGACAAGGCGTTTCCGCTGGGTCGTGAGCCGCGCAGCCTGCCGATGATCTAGATCACGGCCGCTACGCCCTGCCACAGCAGCAGCAGCGAGATGACGAACAGCAGCACGTAGGCGATGTTGTAGAACAATCCGGTCGGAGTTTTTCGAACCAGCCATATCCCGGCGAAATTCGCGAGCACCGCGATCGGCAGCAGGAGCAGCGATGTCGCGAAGTTTTTCGTCGTGAACTGCGCGAGCGCGAAGTAGGGACCGATTTTCAGGACATTGACCACCGCGAAGAAAATCGTGGTGGTGCCGACCAGTGTCAGTTTCGGCAACCGCTGCGGCAGGACGTGAACCTGAAATGGCGGCCCGCCGCCCTGGGTCATGAATGATGTGAAGCCCGATACGCCGCCCCAGAACACCCCGCTGATTGTCGTCGCCGGATGCTGTTCGATCCTGTTGCGGCGCAGCCAGGTGTTGGCAACGAACGCCAGCCCGATCAGGCCGATAATGATGCGCACAAAGGCATCCGACAGGTGCGAGGCGAGCAGCCAGCCCAGCGCCATGCCGGCAACCGCGCCGGGGAGCATCACTTTCAGGTTCCACGCATCCCAGTCGCGCCGGTAGACGTAGATCGAAATGATGTCCTGCGTGATCAGGATCGGCAGGATCAGGGCGGCTGCTTCCAGCGGCGGCAGGTAAAGCGCCAGCAGGGGCGTCGATGCGATGCCGAGACCCGAAAAACCGCCCTTGGCCAGTCCCAGCAGGATTACCGCCGGAACGGCCACTAAGTAGAACAGCGGTTCGGTGATGATGGCGTGCACGTCATGATTCCGTCAGATGCCCCAGTTAGGCCTCAGAACGCTCATCGAGATCAACCTATATCGCCGCGCGGAAATGCAGGCCGCCCTTGTGGGTTTGCGGCGTCAGTCCTAGATTTCGGACATGCCCCGTTACTTTTTCAACACCCGCATCGGCGAGACGCTTATTCCGGACCCTGAGGGGGCTGAATTGCGCGATCCCGATCACGCCTGGCGCGTAGCGCGCGCGACCATTCGGCAAATTCTTCAGGAAGAAGGTAAGGACCCGAGCCTCTTGTCGGCGTCTCTCGAGGTTACCGACGCCGCAGGAGAGATCGTGCTCGAATTTCCGTTCACGGAAGCGCTGGAGATACCGGACGAGCCACCGCCGTCGCAGCACTGACACCGCGCGCGGCGGCCGTGTCATCTTCTGCCTGTGCAAGTTTCACGGCAAGATCGGCGACCAGTTCGGCGGCCAGCGTATCGGGTGATGCGAGCCAGCTTGCGGCGAACGTCAGTGTCGGCACCTGAAGATCGGTGGACAACAACCGGAGTTGTCCTTCCGCCAGTTCTCGTTCGACGATCGCCGTCGGGATCACCGCGACGCCGATGCCATCGGTCGCCATCCGGATCACGGTCGCCAGCGACGCGCTGGCGTGTAGCCGTGTTTGCGGCAGGTCGGGCCGGTTGAACAATGATCGCACGATTTCATAAGGCTGCGTCTTGCGCGCGAAGGTGATGATCGCAAAGCGCGCAAGATCATGAACCGTCAACACGCCGGTGCCGAGACCGAGCGACGGGCTGGCGACAAAGGAAATCGGGTAATCGCAAAGCACGCGGTTGCGTACGTTCGATAACGACAACGGTCCCTGACAGAAGGCGAGGTCAATTTCCTGCGCCAGCAGGCGCGCGCGAAGGTTCGGTGTGATATCGACTTCAACTTCTAGCGACAGATTAGGATGTGTGCTGGCGACGCGCTCGATCAGTTTTGGCAGCCAAGTGTGGACGATGGTTTCTGAAACACCGAGACGCAGCACGCCGCGCATCGCAGAGCGATCCATCACCGCGGCCAGCATCTCGGAGCGCAGCCCAATCAGCTTCTCGGCGTATTGCAGCATCTGTCGCCCGCTTGGCGTCGGCATCACGGAACGGCTGTCACGCTGCAGCAGCTTCACACCCATCTCGGCTTCGAGTTGGGAGATGCGCTGCGAGATCGCAGGCTGGGTGGTGTTGAGTTTGCGCGCCGCGCCACCAAAGCTTCCGAGCGTCACCACCCAGAGAAACGTCTCGATCGATTTGAAATCCACCATGCCGTAGCCCCACACCTATTAGTCCAGCTTATCGTTTCTTATAAGAAAACGCGACTAGACTTTATCGTAGGGCAATGATCCACTCTTTTTGACGGAAATTGGAGGGGTCCTATGCTCTCGGCGGCCGAACAGGTGTCTCGATCGGTTCACGGTCTGGGCGCGGGTCTTCCAAGCCGGGACGCGCGGCTGGCCTATCGCTCAGGCAAGGTTGACGTCACCGCGGGTGTTGCGCCCGGTTACGTTCAGGGCAATCTCGCCATCGTGCCCGAAGACCTCGCGGCTTCGTTTCATCGTTTCTGCCAGCTCAATCCCAAGCCGTGTCCGATCATCGGCATGTCCGAGGTAGGTGACCCGCGCATTCCGGCGCTCGGCATCGATCTCGACATCCGCACGGATATTCCGCGCTATCGGGTCTGGCGCGACGGGGAACTGAGCGAAGAGCCCACCGACATCATGGCGCACTGGCGGGACGATTTCGTCGCCTTCGTCATCGGCTGCTCGTTCTCATTCGAGGAAGCTCTGATCGCCGATGGATTGAAAATCCGCCACATCGAGGAGAAGCGTAACGTCCCGATGTATCGCACCAATGTTCCCTGCGCATCGGCGGGACCGTTCGCCGGGCCGATGGTGGTCTCGATGCGCCCGTTCAAGCCGGCGGAGGCGATCCGCGCCATTCAGATCACCACGCGATTCCCGGCGGTGCACGGCGCGCCGGTCCATATCGACAAGCCGGAACTGATCGGCATCAAGGATATCGCGAAGCCTGACTATGGCGACGCAGTAAGCATTCAGCCCGATGAAATGCCGGTATTTTGGGCGTGCGGAGTCACGCCGCAATCGGTCATCCTGCAATCGCGGCCGGCTTTCGCAATCACCCATGCACCTGGCTTCATGCTGGTGACAGACGTTCGCAATTCGGAGTTTTCGATCCAGTAGCCTTGCCTGCGAGTTACGCCAGATCAGCCCGCGAAGCCTCTGCCAGCCATGAGGTTGCGTTTAAACCAGGAGTATTTTCGATGAATCGTCGCGAACTATTGTTGTCCGGTGTTGCTCTGTCGTTGGCGGGAACGCATGCGTTTGCGCAAGCCGGCAAGGAAATCCTGATCGGTTGCATCTGGCCCCTGACAGGACCTACGGCCCAGATCGGCGCGGACGCGCGTCACGCGCTGGAAACCGCGGTCGATATCGTCAACAACTCGCACGATCTCGATCTGCCGACCGCAAAGAACGCCGGGCTCGCGGGCCTCGGCGGCGCCAAGATCAAGCTGGTTTTCGCCGATCATCAGGGCGATCCGCAGAAAGGCCGCGCCGAAGCCGAGCGTCTGATCACCCAGGACAAGGTGGTCGCGATCTGCGGCGCGTTCCATTCGTCGGTGTCGGCGACGGTCAGCGCATCCTGCGAACGCTACGGCATTCCGTACATTGCAGCCGACTCGTCGTCGCCGAGCCTGCATCGCCGGGGCCTCAAGTTCTTTTTCCGACCCGCGGCCCATGACGAGATGTTCTCTCTCGCGATGTTCGAGTTCATGGATGCGTTGAAGAAGAAGGGCAAGAAGATCGACACTGTCGGGCTGTTCTTCGAGGACACGATTTTCGGCACCGACTCGTCGAACGTGCAACGCAAGCTAGCGGCGGATCGCGGCTACAAGGTTGCCGTCGACATCAAGTATCGCGCCAGTTCACCGTCACTGACCGCTGAAGTGCAGCAGATCAAGAGTGCCAATCCGGATGTGCTGCTGCCGTCGAGCTATACCACCGACACCATCCTTCTGATGAAGACCATGGACGAACTCGGCTACAAGCCGAACAACATTCTGGCACAGGCGGCAGGATTTTCCGACAAGGCGACGTTCGACGCGGTCGGTGACAAGCTCAACGGCATGATTTCGCGCGCCAGCTTCTCGCTCGATCTCGCAGCCAAGCGTCCGTCGGTCGGCAAGGTCAACGACATGTTCAAGGCGCGTGCCAACCGCGACCTGAACGACAATACCTCACGACAGCTGACCTGCATCCTGGTTCTCGCCGACGCGATCGACCGGGCGAAGTCCACCGACGGCGAGAAGATCCGTGCGGCGCTCGCGGCCACCGATACGCCCGGCGAGAAGACCATCATGCCGTGGAAGCGCATCAAGTTCACCCCTGAGGGGCAGAACGATGATGCCGATCCGGTGCTGCTGCAGTATCTCGGCGGCAAGTTCGTGACCGTGTATCCGGCGCAGGCTGCGGTCGCCGAGCCGAAATGGCCGATGAACGGCTGAGACCGAAACGGCGCTGCCTTCAGGGCAGCGCCTTTTTAGTGCAAGCTTGACCCTGGTGTATGGCGACAGCGCCGCTTCGCGCACCCGTTCCTCGATGGATTGTTCCCGGTGACAACACAGGCCTTTCTTCAGGTAATCGCGAGCGGCCTCCTGCTGGGGCTGATCTACGCGTTGATCGCGGTCGGTCTCTCGCTGATCTTCGGGTTAATGGACGTGGTGAACTTCGCCCACGGCGAGTTCCTTATGCTGGCGATGTACGCGACCTTCGGGCTGGTGCTCGCAACGACGCTCGATCCGGTCGTGCTCATGCCGCTGGTGGTGGCGCTGATGTTCGTGCTGGGCGTGTCGGTCTATGCGGGCATTATCCGCTATGCGATGCGCGCCAAGGCCAACCCCGGCATGGTGCAGATTTTCGCGACCTTTGGCCTCGCGCTGCTGATCCAGGGCCTCGCGCAATACTTCTTTACGCCGGATTATCGGAACATCGCCAATACCTGGCTCGGCGGCAAGACGCTGAACCTTGGCGGCGTATACCTGCCATGGCCGCAGATTTTCGGCGGAGCGGTCTCGTTGGCGGTGTTTGCCGGGCTCTATTGGCTGATCACACGAACCGACTTCGGCAAGGCGCTTGAGGCGACGCGCGAAGATCAGGGCGCGGTGGCCTTGGTCGGTATCGACCGTAACCGCGTATTCGCGCTCGGCTGGGGGCTCGGCGCCGCACTCGTCGGGATCGCGGGCGCCGTGCTGGCGATTTTCTACTACATCCATCCGCAAGTGGGCGGTACCTTTGCGCTGATTGCTTACGTGACGGTCGCGTTGGGTGGATTTGGCAGCATCTTCGGCGCGCTGGTTGCGGGCGTGATCGTCGGGCTGGTCGAGGCGCTGACCACGCTGATCCTGCCGGCGTCGCTGAAATCGGTCGGGGTATATTCGCTCTATCTTCTGGTGTTGTTTGTCAGGCCGAGCGGCCTGTTCGGGAGGCTGTGATGACCCAGAGCGCTGCAGCCTCGTCGATGTCCGCATTCGTCGCCGGCCGGCGGCGTCAGCTCATAACGGCGTTTGTCGTGTTCGCGCTGATCGCGCTGGTGCCGCGGCTGGTCACCGACGTTTACATGATGAACGTTCTGATCCTGACATTGCTGTTCGCGGCACTGTCGCAGAGCTGGAATCTGCTGGGCGGCTACTGCGGACAGGTCTCTCTCGGACACGCGCTGTATTTCGGGATCGGCGCATACGCGACCAGTATTCTTTATGTGAAGTTCGGCATCACGCCGTGGGGCGGGCTTCTCGCAGGCGGAATTTTCGCTGCGCTGATCGCGCTGGCGCTCGGGTACCCGTGCTTCCGCCTCAAGGGACACTACTTCTCGATCGCGACCATCGTGATCGCCGAAATCGGCCTGCTGCTGTTCCACAACTGGGACTATGCGGGCGCCGCGCTCGGCATCCAGTGGCCGTTTACGCCCGACTCGTGGTGGACGTTGCAGTTCGCGCGCAACAAGGCGCCGTATTTCTACTTCGCGCTTGGCCTGTTCGCCGTCACCTGGCTGGTCACGTTCTCCATTGTCGAATCGAAATGGGGTTATTGGTGGCGCGCGGTTAAGGACAGCGCGGATGCGGCAGAGAGCCTCGGCGTTACGATCTTTCATTCCAAGATGGCGGCGGCCGCGATCTCGGCATTCTTTACAGCCGTCGGCGGCGGGTTTTACGCGGCGTTCGTGTCCTATATCGACCCGGACAGTGTGATGCATTTCCGCTTCTCCCTGCTGATGGCGCTGCCTGCGGTGCTCGGCGGCGTCGGCTCGCTGTGGGGACCAGCCATCGGCGCACTGATCCTGATCCCGCTGGCCGAACTGACACGCTCCTATCTCGGCGGCTCGGGTTCCGGCCTCGACCTCGTGATCTACGGCGCGCTCATTATGATCGTGTCGTTGACGCGGCCTGAAGGCATTCTCAGCTTCATCAAGCCGGCGGTGAAACGCGAGGCGACGGCATGACCGACAGGCCGCTCGTCAGTTGCCGCAGCGTGACACGCCGTTTCGACGGGCTGGTCGCGAACGATTCCATCGATCTCGACGTCAAGCGTGGCGAAATTCTCGGGCTGATCGGTCCGAATGGCGCGGGGAAATCGACGCTGTTCAACCTGATCGCCGGTTCGTTTCCGGTGTCGTTCGGTGTCATCGAATTCGACGGGCGGGACATTACGCCGCTGCCTGCGGCGAATCGCTGCGATCTTGGCATCGCGCGGACTTATCAGGTGCCGCGTTCGTTCGATTCCATGTCGGTGGTTGAGAACGTCACGGTCGGTGCGTTTGTGCGTTATCCGGGAGTGTTGCAGGCCCGCGCCAAGGCGCTCGATGTTCTCGATTATGTCGGCCTCGCGGCGCATGCCGATGCGTCCGCGGCGGACCTGACGCCGCCGCAGAAACGCCGCCTTGAAGTGGCGCGCGCTTTAGCGACCGAGCCGAAGCTGCTGCTGCTCGATGAAGTGCTGACCGGGCTGACGCCGAGCGAAGCGGCAGCCGGCGTCGATCTGATCCGCAAGGTGAGAGAAACCGGTGTCACGGTCGTCATGGTCGAGCATGTCATGGAAGTCGTGATGCCGCTGGTGGACCGTGCGGTGGTGCTGCATCTCGGCAAGGTGCTGGCGGAGGGCCTGCCCAAAGAAGTCGTGCGCGACGAGAAGGTGATCGCCGCCTATCTGGGGGATCGCCACCGTGTTGCTTGATGTCGCAAACCTCACCACGGCTTATCGCGGCCTGATCGCCATCTCGGATATTTCGATCAATGTCGATTCCGGTGAAATAGTCACAGTCGCCGGCGCGAACGGTGCGGGCAAATCCACGTTGCTGAAGTCCATTGCCGGGATGGAAAAGCCGAAATCCGGATCGGTCAGTTTTGTCGGCGACCGGATCGACAACATTCCGGCGCATCTCATCACCGCCCGTG
>JAGVII010000725.1 GCA_020056155.1 Afipia sp. | reverse complement strand
CGGCAACCAGAAGGAACTGACCTACGTCGGCGCCCGCGCCATGGTGAAATACGAACTGCCGCTCAACGAGGTGGTGTTCGATTTCTACGACCGGCTGAAATCGGTCTCGAAGGGCTACGCCTCGTTCGACTATCACCTGACCGACTACAAGCCGGCCGATCTGGTGAAGATGCAGATTCTCGTCAACAGCGAGCCGGTGGACGCATTGTCGATGCTGGTGCATCGCCAGCGCGCCGAAGGCCGCGGCCGCGCCATGGTCGAGAAGATGAAGGAACTGATCCCGCCGCACATGTTCGTGATTCCGATCCAGGCGGCGATCGGCGGCAAGGTGATCGCGCGCGAAACCGTCCGCGCGCTGCGCAAGGACGTCACCGCGAAGTGCTATGGCGGCGACATCTCGCGCAAGCGCAAACTTCTGGAGAAGCAGAAGGAAGGCAAGAAGAAGATGCGGCAGTTCGGCAAGGTCGACATCCCGCAGGAAGCTTTCATTGCCGCGCTGAAGGTGGATAGTTGAGGGACAGTATCCGCCGTTGAATTCGCGAACGTAACATGTTACGTTTCATCCATGGTCACCACGCGGAAAAAGACGGCGCCGCGAACCCCGCAGCAGCGAATGGCTGCCCGGCGCAAACGCCTGCGCGCCCAGGGCTTGCGGCCGGTCCAGCACTGGGTTCCGGATTTACGCGATCCCAAAGTTGTTGCTGACTTGCGCAGGCAGGCGAAGCTGATGGCGGCGCATCCCAATAACAAGGCCATCGACGACTGGATTGAAGCAGCCTACGACTGGGGCGATCTAAAGTGAGGCGCGGCGATGTCGTGCTGGTGGTTGTTCCGAGCGAACTCGGACGGCCCCGGCCCGGCGTTATCGTTCAGTCAGATCAACTGACGGGGCTATCGACAGCCGTCGTCTGCCCGCTTTCATCCGATGTGCAAAATGATTTGCCGCTGCGGCCCATTGTCGAGCCGGATGGCAAAAACGGCCTGCGCATCCGCTCGCAAATCATGACCGACAAACTGCTCGCGCTGAAGCGCGATCGTATCCGTACCGTACTCGGTAAGCTTGATGACACAACGGTTGAACAGCTCGACCGCGCGCTGCTGGTGATCCTCGGACTGGCGCGATAGCGATGCGCGGCGGTTCGGCAAGGTCGATATCCGGCAGGAAGCGTTTGTTGCCGCGCTGAAGGTGGATAGTTGAGGGACGATCAAAACGCTTTCTGCTTCACGGATTCTCTCGAAGACTAAAGGATACCGAGTAATACCGGATATCGATGTTGCTCACTATGCTCAGTGCGTAGTCTAGCTTCTTGTCGCGGCCTTGGCAGATTACGAGCCCCTTCACCGCTTGGCCTTCTGTACAAAGCTTTTCCTTCACCCATCCCATGTATCGAAGAATCTGCCCCACAACTTGATCTGACGGGCGGCCCTTTTTAAGCTCGATAACGACGAAAGCTTTCGTTTCAGGTTCGACAGCCAGAATATCAATCGGGCCTATATCGGTCGTATACTGCTGACCGTCATTCCCCTCACCATCTTGATGGATAT
The DNA here is from genome assembly GCA_020056155.1 of Afipia sp. Classification (GTDB taxonomy): domain Bacteria; phylum Pseudomonadota; class Alphaproteobacteria; order Rhizobiales; family Xanthobacteraceae; genus Afipia. The sequence goes on along the minus strand of JAGVII010000725.1, from coordinate 6,939 downwards.
TCAGCTTGCTCTTGAATATTGCATTAAAATTGCTGACGATAAAATCCTCGAGATATTTCTCAAGCACGAAGATCGCGGTGTCCTCGACAACGTCGCCCGCTGTTCCAACGGCAGGCTCCGGACTCGATAGCATCGGCTCATCGGGTCGCAAAAGTTTTTCAACGTCCTCGCTTGAAGCCTCGATCAAGGAATGCATCGGAAACACGATGCTGCTAAATTCCTTGTCTCGCGGGGAGACTTGCCATTCAACGCCCAGATAGCCAGCGTGATCCGTCAAAGGATTTGCTCCCGGCGACCAAACCGCGCTCTGAGCAACTCTACCAACTGCAGCGAGAGTCTTTCGTCCGCGCCTTGCAATGATTGTGTCGCCTGGTCGTATGCGATGGTAAAATGCCCACAGCATGTTTGCGATAAGGCTTCGCGTTTGCGGCGGCTTGTGAGAATACTTCCGAGTTACTTCTTCATTTAGCTGAGTTTCGCTCATCTCAAGCACGTTGCCGAAACCCGGCCAACCAATTGAAATGACGTCATTCGCCAAATCATATTCCCAAACCTTCTCAAATTGTTCAGGAGGGTTTGCCGCGTAGGGAGCCATAATCCAAAACTGATTCATGTATCCTCTCAAATTCTCACAAAGCCCATTGCTAGCACTTTCGAAAGCGAAAATCCGGACTGGAGCGATCGATCCGATTTGATCGGGTAGTTCAGGGGTTATGGGTCCCCGCCTGCGCGGGGACGACATCGGTATTGTTGTCCGCTTGTCCCGGCACTCATGGCATTTCCGATGACCTAAGGATCGGCGAGGTTGACTTTTTGGCAATTGGACTATATTCCTATTATCGATCCCTCCACGCTCATGACGCGGAGGGATCAACTCGCAGCCGCCACCCCAGCACGTCGGGGCGCGGCTGATGGAGCGCCGGGAGGCGCAGCGTTCGGGCGGAAGGCCTCGCAAACCTTCCCGCATCAGAACGCGCGCGCCTCGCGAGACGGACTCGCACTCCGTTCTCGTTGCGGCACGCGGACGAACCTCTCGCCAGGGTTCGTCATGAGGGGTCTCGCAAACCCCTGGCGCCTCCCGGCGCTCCATTTCTTCCTCAAGAGGAAATGCAAACGGGACCGGGCATTCCGCGCCCTCAGGTGAAGCGGATGCTCACGCGCGTCCGAAGCGAACGCAGCCGAACAGGGCATTCACATCGTCATTGCGAGCGCAGGCGAAGCAATCCAGCTTCAGTACTCCATATCGAAACGAGTGGATTGCTTCGTGGCAAAGCGCACCTCTCGCTGACGAACGATGGCGAATCCCGATTGTGACAGCGACGATCGCGATTGCCTGGCGTGCCGTCCGGGCCAATGCACTGAGGGTAACGCACAACCTGCACTTGTCTCCGGTGCGCTGCGCGCATAACGTGCGCGCGTCATTATCAATCATCGGAGATCACGAATGCCGTCCTACAAGTTTGAAATCTACAAAGACAAATCCGGCGAATTCCGTTTTCGCTTTCGCGCGCCGAACGGCGAAAAGATGTTCGCCTCGGAGGGCTATTCCAACAAGGCGTCCGCCAAGAGCTCGATCAAGTCGGTCATCAAGAATGTCGGCAAGGCCGAGATCGATGACGTCTCGAAGGCCGTGAAGGCCGCGCCGAAGCCGAAGAAGGCAAAGAAGAAGAAATCCAAAAAGAAGTAAAACCGCTGCGCGGCGCCGAGCCTGCGCGCGACCCTGAAAACCCCGGCTTCGGCCGGGGTTTTGCTTTGACAGGGCACGATTGCCGGAATGCGATGGAACGCACGCGCGGCTGCTGCGTTCTGGCATCGTCCACATCCGTCAGGGAGAGATGTCATGCCGCGCGGCGACAAATCGAGTTACACCGGCAAGCAGAAGCGCAAGGCGCAACATATCGAGGAAGGCTACGAGGAGCGCGGCGTCAGCAAGGACGAGGCCGAGCGCCGCGCCTGGGCGACGGTCAACAAGGAAACCGGCGGCGGCAACAGGAGCGGCTCGGGCCGCGGCGTGAAGGACACCAACGTGTCGGCTAAAAAAGGCGGCCGGATCGGCGGTCCGCGCGGCGGAAGGGCTGCGGCCGCACGGCCTGCGGCGGCACGATCGCGCTCCGCCAAGAAAGCGGCCGCGACCCGCAAGCGTCACGCGGCGGCGCGGTCAAAATCGGCCAGGAAAACATCCGCGCGCAAAACCGTCCGCAAGGCCGCGAAACGCCGTTAGCGCTTCAGGCGACGCGCGATTCGCGCGCGTTGCGCTGGGCCTGCAGCAGCGCCGTGATCTCCGCATTCGGCCGCGCGCGGCTGAACAGGAATCCCTGTCCTTCGTGGCAGCCTTCGGCACGAAGGCAGCTCAGTTCGGCTTCGGTTTCGACGCCTTCCGCGGTGATGGTGACGCCGAGACCCATGCCGAGCGAGATGATCGAGCGAATGATCGCCTGTCCGTCGTGGTTGGAATCGAGATCCTGCACGAAGGAGCGGTCGATCTTGATCTTGTCGAACGGGAAGCTGCGCAGATAGCTCAGCGACGAGTATCCGGTGCCGAAGTCGTCCATCGAAATCCGCACGCCGAGCGCGCGCAGCGCATGCAGCGTCGCCAGCACCTGATCGCTCTTGTCGAGCAGCAGGGTTTCGGTGATTTCCAGTTCGAGCCGTTTCGGCGACAGGCCGGATGTCTTCAGCGCGTCCATCACCACCGACAACAGGTTGCCGACGCGGAACTGCAGCGGCGACAGGTTGACCGCGACACGCACGTCGTCAGGCCATTGCGCCGCATCCATGCAGGCGCGCCGCAGCATCAGTCCGCCGACCGCGTTGATCAGGCCGGTTTCTTCCGCAACCGGAATGAATTCGGAGGGCGGAATCATGCCGCGTTCGCGGTCCGGCCAGCGCACCAGCGCCTCGAACCCGGTAATCTGTCCGCTCTTGAGATCGACCAGCGGCTGGTAATGCGGCTGAAGCACGTTGTTCTCGATGGCGGCGCGCAGATCGATCTCGATGCGGCGGCGCGCCTGGGCGCGGGCGTCCATTTCCGACTCGAAAAAGCCGAACGTGCCGTGGCCTTCGCTCTTGGCGCGCGACAGCGCCATGTCGGCATTCTTCAGAAGTTTCTCGGCGTCGTCGCCGTCGCCGGGCGCAATGGCAATGCCGATGCAGGCGCCGCTGATGATGGTGTGGCCATCGAACAGATAGGGCTCGCTGATGGCGTCGATCAGGCGCCGCGCCAGAAACGCCACTTCCTCAGGACGGCTCACGCCGGCCTGAACGATGGCGAATTCGTCGGAGCCGAGGCGCGCGATGGCGTCCTCCTCGCGCAATGACGAGCGCAGACGCTTGGTCACGCCCTTCAGCAGCTTGTCGCCGATGGCATGGCCCAGCGTGTCGTTGATGCCCTTGAAATTGTCGAGATCGAGAAACAGCACCGCGACCTTGTCGCCGCTGCGGCGCGTGTGCGCCAGGAGTTCGTCCAGCCGCTGGCGCAGCAGGATGCGGTTCGGCAGTCCGGTCAGGCCGTCGTGCTGCGCCATGAAGGCGAGCCGCGCCTCGGCGCGCTTGCGCTCGGTGATGTCCATCAGCGCCAGCAGCGTCGCCGGCTGGCCCTCGAACACCAGCAGGCGTGAGTAGATCGCAACGTCGATCAACGCGCCGTCGGCCTTGACATGCTTCCACGTCCGCGCGGCGCGTTCCTCGGTGGTCTGGTCGCCGGTCCAGGGCGCGGCCTGATCGAAGGCCTGAATGTCCGAGACCTTCAGTTTCTCGAAGTCTTCCCGCGAGTAGCCGTAATGCGCGACCGCCGCGTCATTGACGCTGATGATACGCTCACTGTCCTGAGAGCAGACGATCATCGGCACCGGATTGCCGTCGAACAGCAGACGGAACGAGGCTTCGCGCTGTTTCAGCTCGGTAATGTCGACGCGCAGTCCGATCACGCCGCCGTCGCCGGTGAGACGTTCCTCGATCAGGATGCAGCGGCCGTCGGACAGCGTCTGTTCGTGGCGATGGCCGGGATGATAAAGCTTCTCGAGCCGCTCGTTGATCCACTCGTCCTCGCGGCCGACGGCTTCGGGATAATCGCCGCGCGCGACGCCGACCTTCAGCGTGTCGCGCAGCATCGCTCCTTCTTCAAAGAGATCGGCGCTCTTGCTGTAGATCTCGGCGTATTTCTTGTTCCAGAGAATGTAACGGCCGTCGGCGTCGAGAAACACGATGCCCTGCGGCAGGATATCGATCGCTTCGCGCAGGCGCGCATTGGACCGCGCGGCATCCGCGATCGCCGCCTCGGCTTCCGCGCGGGTGCGCTCGATCTCGCCGATTTCGATAATCCGGCGGCCCTTGTTCAACAGCTTCGGCACGGCTTTTGGCCGGCGAACCGACAACCTTCCCCGCGTATGTGCTGACTTTCCGGACCTGGTTTTTGATTTTGGCCGATTGATCGGCATCGCCTTACGCCCCTCGCATTCTGCGGGCAGCAGTCTTGATATAAGTGTCTGAAAAAATGGTATCTCTCGGCACCGGCCGCAGCCTTCGGCCGGGATTGATGCATAACGGGCAAACAGAAATGCTCAATTGCAAGGCTTTTGCCGGGTCCACACCGATGGATCACGGCCCCGCGTGCGGCCTGTTGTTACTGGGCTACCGCGGTTATCGCATGCCGGGCACTCAACGATGCACCCGGACACAGCGTTCCGCACCAATTTGCGTCATTCACCGGCATGGCTAACATCGTCTTAAAAAACCGCGCCGTCTCGTCGCCGGGGCGGCCTTCCGCTATAAGAGACGCCATGAAGCGACACCGTCTGATTCCCGCGCTCGTCCTGATGTCAGCCGTCGTGTCGATGGCAGGTCCGGCATCCGCACAGGACAAGGGGAGCGTCAATCCCAGGCCGCTTCCACCGCTCGCCAATCCCAACGCTCCCAATGTCGCCGCCAAGGAGTTGTTCGGCCGCAAGCTGCTGCCCGCGAAACTCGCGCCGCAGCCGATCGGCTTTTACGCCAGGGGCTGCATTGCGGGCGCGGCCGCGCTGCCGATCAACGGACCGGCGTGGCAGGTCATGCGGCTGTCGCGCAACCGCAACTGGGGACATCCGGATCTGATTGCCTTGCTGGAACGAGTCGCCGCCAAGGCGCAGAAAAACGCGGGCTGGCCGGGACTACTGGTCGGTGACCTGTCGCAGCCGCGCGGCGGACCGATGCTGACCGGCCATGCCAGCCATCAGGTCGGCCTCGATGCCGACGTCTGGCTGACGCCGATGCCGAACCGGCAGCTTTCGCGCGAGGAGCGCGAGGAAACGTCGGCGGTGATGATGGTGCGGAAAGATCGTCTCGACATCGATCCCGGCACCTGGACGCCGACACATCTTCCGGTGATCCGCGCCGCCGCGCAGGAGCCGCAGGTGGAGCGCATCTTCGTCAACGCCGCGATCAAGAAGGCGCTATGCCGGGAAGCGAAAGGTGATCGCAGCTGGCTGTCGAAGGTGCGGCCGATGTACGGACACGACTATCACTTCCATATCCGCATGAAATGTCCCGCGAGCAGCACCAACTGCGAGGCGCAGACGCCGCCGAACAACGGCGAAGGCTGCAGCGCGGGCGACCTCGCCTACTGGTTCAGCGACCGCGTGCTGCATCCGAAGCCGCCGGTGAAGCCGCCCAAGCCAAAACCGCCGCTCACGATGGCAAATCTGCCCGCCGAATGCCGGCAGGTTCTGCAGGCGCCATAACGCCAGCAGAACGCGGTCAACGCATAAAGCGCGATTCCAGGCCTTTACGCAGACATTACGCCTGATATGGTCGCGGCCAACGATGCTCCGCCATGCTGCGCGCTGTCGGGGTTGCCGGAACGGCGCTTCCGCTTGTCGTCAGATGAAATGACCGAAGCCGGGTTGCGCGCTTTTGCGCGTGTCCCGCTATGGAGCGCCCAATGACCTTCATGCCCCGTTTTCTCGTCGTCACCGCGCTTGTGTGTGCGCCATTTTTCTCGATGGCTCAGGCGCAGAACGCAAAACCCGCCGGCGCACCGCCAGCCGCCGTGCAGGACAGGACTCTTACCGTCTTTGCAGCCGCGTCCATGAAGAATGCGCTCGACGAAGCCAATGCCGCCTACACCGCCAGGACGGGCACCAAGGTGATCTCAAGCTATGCCGCCAGTTCGGCGCTGGCCAAGCAGCTTGAACAGGGCGCGCCCGCCGACATCTTCATCTCCGCCGACACCGACTGGATGGATTATTCCGCCGGAAAAAAGACCATCAGCGATCCGTCGCGGGTCAATCTGCTCGGCAACAAGATCGTGCTGATCGCGCCGAAGGATTCCAGGGTCATGAACGTCATGATCGGAGCAGGCTTCGATCTCGCCAAGCTCGCGGGCGACGGCCGGATTGCGACCGGCGACGTCAAGGCCGTGCCGGTCGGCAAATACGCCAAGGCGGCGCTGGAAAAGCTCGGCGCGTGGCAGGCGGCGGAGCAGAAGTTCGCCATGGCTGAAAGTGTGCGCGCAGCGCTGGCACTGGTGTCGCGCGGCGAAGCGGCACTCGGCATCGTCTACGAGACCGACGCCAGGGTCGAACCCGGCGTGAAGATCGTCGGCGCCTTCCCGGCGGATTCGCATCCGGCGATCATCTATCCCGTCGCGGCGACAGTGAACGCGAAAGCCGGCGCCAACGGCTATCTCGCGTTTCTGCGTTCGGGAGCGGCCAAGGCGATTTTCGAGAAGTACGGCTTCACATTCCTGATCAAGCCTGTCTCCTAAGGCCGCATGTTCGATCTCTCTCCCGAGGACTGGACGGCGATCCTGCTTTCACTGCGGGTCGCCGCCGTCGCCACGCTGGTCGCCACGCCGCTCGGCATCGCCGTGGCGTGGCTGCTGGCGCGGCGCGAGTTCTGGGGAAAGGCCGCGCTCGATGCGCTGGTCTATCTGCCGCTGGTGCTGCCGCCGGTTGTCACCGG
>JAGVII010000014.1 GCA_020056155.1 Afipia sp. | reverse complement strand
GTTGAGTTCCTTGCCGGTCGGCAGCCGCACGCGCCGCGTCGCGCCCTGCACCGCTTCCTCAAGCGCCACGCTCATGGTGACGTTGAGATCGAGATCGGCCGCGAACGGCGCCTCATACTCGAACGTGCTCGCGCCACCGCGCGGACCGCCGGCACCCATGCCGGCGCCGGCCTGACCGCCGAACATGCTCTTGAGAATGTCCTCGAACGCGCCGCCGCTGGCATAGCCGCCCGCGCCCGGTCCGCCGGGATTTCCGCCCGTGCGGAAGGAGTATTCGAAGCCGCCCGGCCCTGCGCGGCGTCCACCGCCGCCTCCGGGGAAGCCGCTTTCAAAACTCTGAAACTTCGGTTTACCCTCGGCGTCGATCTCGCCGCGATCGAACTGCTTGCGCTTGTCCTCGTCGCCGAGGATTTCATTCGCAGTGTTCAATTCGGCGAAGCGGTCGGCCGCTTTCGGGTCGCCCTTGTTGGCATCGGGGTGGTGCTTTTTGGCGAGCTTGCGAAAGGCGCTCTTGATCGCCGCAGAGCTTGCACCTCGCTGCACCCCCAGGACCTCATAGGGGTCGCGCATCCGTCAGGTCTCCTTGGAATTCAGGTGAGGACCGAGTGGCCCTTTGCCCTGATGTGGGGTTTTCGTGACAATCCTGCAACGGGTTTCACCGGTTGCAGGATGAAAACTGCGATGGGCGCGGCGGTTCTGGCCGTGCGTTTGATCGACTGGCTGCGCCCTTTAACTGCGCTTCCAAACCTTCAGCTTCGCTTCCAAACCTTCAGCTTCGCTTCCAAGGCTTCAAGTTGCGGATTTCCCAAGGCCCTTTGTTCTGCTGGCAGGCCTCGCCCTGGAGCCAGCCTTCATTGGTACCGCGCACATAGCTCGCCAGGAAATCCCGGCAGGTCCGGCCCTCGGACGTATAGGTCGAGGCCAGCGGGGTGACCGAGCCGCGCGCGCCGGTTTCGGGATTTTCCCAGGGCTGGCTGACGTCCTTCTGGCCCCGGGTCAACACGTCGGAGGCGGCGTTGCGGGCCAAAGCCAGATCGGCGTCGGTGAGATTGGTGTCGTCGTGGGACCGCAGGATCGGGCCGATGGAGCCGGTGACGTCCGAGGCGTCATCCGTCTTGGGGTCCTTGCTGAACATGGTCCCCATGCTGCAGCCGCTGGCGGAGCACCCCACGGCGACCAGCGAGACCGCCGCGATCAGCCGCCCGATCGGCGATAGGCCGCGGCCCCCGCGTACCCTATATAAGGAACGCTCGAGAACAGGCTTGGCACGAAGGGGCGCCAGGATACGCAACCGGATACTCCAGACATGAACGGTCCACACACCATCAAAACCCCAGCCGAGTTAATTTCCGGTGATTTCACCGCCGCCGACGAGCCTTTTGGGCTTTTTGCGGTGTGGTTTGCCGAGGCGGTGAAGTCCGAGCCGAACGATCCCAATGCCATGGCGCTGGCCACCGTGGACCCGGACGGGCTGCCCGACGTGCGCATGGTGCTGCTGAAGGGGTTCGATACCGCCGGTTTCGTGTTTTACAGCCACATCGACAGCGCCAAGGGGCGCGAGCTTGCCGCCACCCCCAAGGCGGGGTTGCTGTTCCACTGGAAATCCCTGCGCCGGCAGGTCCGGATTCGCGGCACGGTCACCAGGGTCACCGACGCCGAGGCCGACGCCTATTTCGCCACCCGGCCGAAGCAGGCGCAGATCGGCGCCTGGGCCAGCAAGCAGTCGCAGCCGCTGGAAAGCCGCATGGCGTTCGAGAAGGCCATCGCAGTCAATGCCGCGAAGTATGCCATCGGCGAGGTCCCCCGCCCCCCCGGCTGGAGCGGCTGGCGCATCGAGCCGCTCGCCTTCGAGTTCTGGCACGACCGCCCCTTCCGCCTGCACGACCGCATCACCTTCACGCGTCCCGCACCTGACACCGCGTGGAGCAAGACGCGGCTTTATCCGTAACAAACCTCCTGAACGCCGAAGGCGAGACCCTTATTCATGCCGACTTCAACGCCTCCCGATTCCAACGCGCCCAAGCGCACCCTGCTGCTGACCGGTGCGAGCCGCGGCATCGGCCACGCCACTGTGATCCGGTTTTCCAGCGCAGGCTGGCGCGTCATCACCTGCTCGCGGCATCCCTTTCCCGAGCAGTGCCCGTGGGACGCAGGCCCCGAGGATCACATCCAGGTCGATCTCGCCGACCACAAGGACACGGCGAAAGCCATCGATGAAATCCGCGAACGGCTTGACGGCGGCGCGCTGCATGCGCTGGTCAACAACGCCGCCATTTCTCCAAAGGGCGACGGTGGCGCGCGGATGGGCTCCATCGATACCGACGTCGATGTCTGGAGCCATGTGTTTCGCGTCAATTTCTTCGCGCCGGTGATGCTGGCGCGCGGGCTGATCGAAGAACTGAAGGCGGCGAAGGGATCGGTGGTAAACGTCACGTCGATCGCGGGCTCGCGCGTGCATCCGTTTGCCGGTGCGGCCTACGCGACTTCGAAAGCCGCGCTCGCCTCATTGACCCGCGAGATGGCCGCCGATTTCGGCCGCGTCGGCGTGCGAGTCAATGCGATTGCACCGGGCGAGATCGATACATCGATCCTGTCGCCGGGCACCGACAAGATCGTGCACGAGCAGATTCCGATGAACCGTCTCGGCACGCCGGATGAAGTCGCGAAGATCATCTATGTGCTGTGCACGGAGACAAGCTCCTACGTGAACGGCGCCGAGATCCACATCAACGGCGGACAGCACGTCTAGGGGCTGCGCAAACGAAAAGAGCGGAGCCGGGGCCCCGCCCTCTCGTTCGATCGATGCCGCAAATCAGACGACGGTGATTTTGACGTCAAGGTTGTTGCGCGTGGCGTTGGAATACGGGCAGACCTGATGCGCGGTGGCGACCAGCTTCTCGGCCGCAGCGCGATCGAGACCCGGCAGCGACACGGTCAGCGCGACGTCGAGACCGAAACCACCTTCAGAGCGCGGGCCGATGCCCACGTCAGCGGTCACCGTCGCATCCGCCGGCACCTTGACGCCACCGCCCTGTGCGGCAACCGCCTTCATGGCGCCGATGAAGCAGGCCGAATAGCCGGCTGCGAAAAGCTGCTCGGGATTGTTGCCCGGCCCGCCGCCCCCGCCGAGCTCCTTCGGGGTCGAGAGGCTGACCTGAAACGTGCCGTCCGTGGTGGAGGCTTTGCCGTCGCGGCCGCCCGTTGCGGTGGCCTGGGTGCGATAGAGAACTTTCGTGGGCATGCGCTTTCTCCTTGGTGGCCTCTTTAAGAGGGCTGAAAACCTGGCAGCCTTCGGCCGGTCTTGGCCGGAAGGAATGGGCTATTTATATCGTGCACGATATAGTCGTGCAAGATATAATTTAGCTGGCAGCCATGCAAAAATGCGTTGCGCGATTCAATCGCGCGCGCCTTAAATATGGGGAGTGATCCAGCCCGGATCGAACCTTGAGGACAGCCATGGCCACCCGACCGGCTGCGGACGATCTGCTGAAGATCGATAATTTCGTCTGCTTCGCCCTGTACTCGGCGGGGCACGCGTTCACGCGACTTTACAAGCCCCTGCTCGACCCGCTGGGGCTGACCTATCCGCAGTATCTGGTGATGGCGGTCCTTTGGGAAAAAGACGACAGAACGGTGGGCGAGATCGGCGAGAAGCTGTTGCTGGAATCGAGCACGCTCACCCCGCTGCTCAAGCGGCTTGAGACAGCAGGCATGGTGCGCAGGACGAGGGATCAGGATGACGAACGGGTGGTGCGAATCGAGTTGACGCCCAAAGGCGCCGAACTGAAGCAGAAGGCCGCCGAGATTCCGCAAGCGATCGGCTGCTCAACCAACATCACCATCCCCGAAGTGATGAAGCTGACCGCCGATATCAAGGCGCTCCGTGAAAAGCTGCTCGCGGCGCAGGCGGCCTAAGTTTAGCCCGCCTTGCGCTGCCGCGCTGTCGAACGGCCTGCCTTCTTTGCCGCAGGACGTGACTCGGCGCGCGATGCACGCGCTGGACGCTGCGCGGGTGTCTTGCCCTTCAGACTCTGCTTCAGCGCATCCATCAGGCTGATGACATTGTCGGCCTTCGCCGGACGCTCGACGGACTTGATAGTCTTGCCCGCAGCCTTCTGCTTGACCAGCGCCTTCAGCGCGTTTTCGTATTCGTCCTCGAACTTGGATGCGTCGAAGCTCGCCGCCTTGCTGTCGAGAATGTGAGCCGCAAGCTCGACCATGTCCTTCGAGATTTTCGGCGTCTTGATGTCGGAGAAGTAGTCCTCCTCGCTGCGGACTTCATAAGCATATCGCAGCGTGGTGGCGAGCAGGCCCTTGCCCAGCGGCTCGATCGCCACGATACGTTCACGATTTGAAAGAACGACGCGCGCCAATGCCACGCGGTCCTGATCCTTCATCGCATCGCGGATCACTGCGAAGGCATCGATGCCGGCATTGCCGTCCGGAACCATGTAATAGGGACTGTCGAGATATCTGCGGTCGATCTCGTCGCGCGGAACGAAATTGTCGATGTCGATGGTGTGATTG
>JAGVII010000263.1 GCA_020056155.1 Afipia sp. | reverse complement strand
GACGCATTCCTTGCCGCCGAACGCGTAGCACTTCTTCATCGCCTCGTTGAGCGCGCTCGAAATGCGCGGCGCGACAGCATAGCCGTGCGGGCCGCAAGGCTTGGTCATGTCGAGGGACAGCGCGGCACACGCGCGCTTCATAGTCACGGCGATGCAATTGCCTTTGCATTGCTTGAGAGCAGCCGCGCGTGCGCTCTGCTCGGCCGGATAATCGAATGCCTGGCCGTAAGCGCCGCACTTGCCGATCGCCAGCGCGCCGGCTGCGGAAGCCGGTGTGGCAGCAAGATGGGCGGTAAAAGCTGAAACCAAAGCAACAATAAAAAACGCGCGAGCCCGCGCGACGGTACGGTCGAACAAAATCCCCTCCCCCGAGGCCTAACGGAGCAACTCTACGCAGGAGGGCGTTTCAACTTGGTGAACAAACCGGAAAGAGCTTATCGCCGAACGTTACCCGCGCCGCGCGTCGGCGAGCATTTCCGGCGTGTCGATGTCGAGGAATGCGCTTTTGCCTTCAACCTCGACCTCGGCCACCGCTTCCGCATGCTGTGCGATCAGGTGCCGCGCGCCGATGTCGCCGTCGAGCGTCATCAATTCGGGGAAGAATCTCCGCGACCACAACACCGGATTACCTCGACGGCCTCCTGCGACCGGCACCACGATCAGCGAACCCCGATCCGGCGCAAAAGCATCGAACAGCCGGTCGATCAGTTTCGCATCGATCAGTGGCATGTCGCCAAGGCATACCACCACTCCATCGGCGGTTTCAGGGACCGCGGCGATACCGGCTTTCACAGACGTCGCGAGCCCTTCGGCGAAATCGGGATTGCGCGCGAATTCGACTTTCAGCCCCTTCAGCGCCGCCTCGACTTCCAGACTTTGGTGACCGGTCACGACGATCACGGACGACGCTTTTGAGGCCAGCGCCTGCTCGGCAACGATCCGCACCAGCTTCTTGCCGTTCAGTTCGGCCAGCAACTTGTTCGGGCCGCCCATGCGGGTGGACCGCCCGGCGGCGAGAATCACCGCCGCGACCTTGCGATTGCCATCGGCCTCGATCGGCACACGTGGCTGCGGCCGCGTCACGATTTCCATCAAGAGGCCGCCCACGCCCATGCCGGTCACATCGGCACGGGTGACGGGAAGCCCGGCCAGCAGGCGCATCAGGATCCAGTCGAAACCGTTTTCCTTGGGCGAGCGCGCGCAACCCGGCGCGCCAAGCACCGGCCGGTCGTTCACCTTGCCGATCAGCATGAGATTCCCGGGATCGACCGGCATGCCGAAATGCTCGACCGCGCCGCCGATCTTCTCGATCGCGGCCGGAATCACGTCGCGCCGGTCGGCGATCGCGGATGCGCCGAACACCAGCACCAATTCCGCCCCGAGGCCGAGCAGTTCATCAATGGCCGGTGCAAGCGCATTCTCATCATGCGGAACGCGGCGCTCGCCGATGATGCGGGCGCCGGTTGGCGCGAGACGCTCTTCGGTCACACGCAGCGTCTTTTCGATCACCTTCGGGGCGAGCCCCGGCAGCATGGTCGAAACGATGCCGACACGCTTGATGGTGAACGGCGCGACCCGCATCCGTCCCGCGCTGGCGGCGACCACCGCAGCGTCGCGCAACCTGGCTTCCACGCCGAACGGAATGATCTTGACGGTGGCGATCATTTCACCGGCGACCACCGGCTTGAACGCCGAAAGCGTGGCGAAAGTGATCGCTTCGTCCACCCGGTTGATGTGATCGACGGCGTCGCGGTCCACCACCAGCACGCCGGCCTCCGCCGCGAACAGGTTGGCACGGCCGGTAAAGGCGCGCTCGACATTGACGCCCTCGCCCGCCACCGCCGCAGCGATGCTGGCGGCCGCCTCGTCCTCGGACACGTCGCCCGGATCGAGGCGCGCGACGACAATTTCCTTCACACCCGCCTGTTTCAGAGTTGCGATCTCAGCCGCACCGATGACGGTGCCCTTCTTGAGGACAAGCGGCCCCTGACGGATGGCGTGAACCGTGACGCCGCCGAGGCTGTCTTCCGGCGCAACAGGACCGAACTTCATGCCGCGGACTTCGTCTTGAGCGGCGCATCGGCGGGAAGCCGCAGCCGCGCAGTGATCTCGGCCATGATCGCCACCGCGATCTCCGACGGCGACACCGCACCGATGTTGAGACCGATGGGCGCATGAATGCGCGCCAGCGCGGCCTCGCTCGCGCCTTGCTCTTTCAGCCGGTCCACGCGCTTGCCATGGGTCTTTCGCGAGCCGAGCGCACCGATATAGAAGCAATCGCGCTCCAGCGCATGCAGCAATGCCGGATCGTCGATTTTCGGATCATGGGTCAGCGCGACAAACGCCGTGTAGCGGTCAATGTTGAGCGGCGGCAACGCAACATCGGGCCAGTCCGCGAACAGCGGCACATCCGGAAAACGTTCCGGTGACGCAAAGGCGGTACGCGGATCGACCACGTACACATCGTAATCCAGCGATTGCGCCAGCGGAGCCAGCGCCTGACTGATGTGGACGGCGCCGATGATGACGAGACGCGCGGTAGGTGCATAGACGTTGAGAAACAGCTTCTTGCCGTCGCTCTCGATCATCCCGCTCTTGCCCATGCGCAGGTGCCTGTCGAGATCTTCATGCAGCGGATCGTTTGCAATATCCGCAGCCTTGATTAAACGCTGATCGCCGTTCACGACATCAGTAACGACGATCACGGCCCGGCGCGCGGCGCGCTCGGCGTTCAGTTCGGCCAGCGTATTCTGTTTCAAGAGTTGCCCACCTTCTCGACAAACACGCGAATGGTGCCGCCGCACGACAGCCCGACGTTCCAGGCCGTTTCATCGGCCACGCCAAACTCCAGCATCTTCGGCTTGCCGTTGGCGATCACATCGAGCGCCTCGGTGACAACCGCGCCCTCGACGCACCCGCCAGATACCGAGCCGAGAAATGTCCCGTCATCGCTGATCACGAGGCACGATCCCGCCGGACGTGGAGCCGACCCCCAGGTCTCGACCACGGTGGCGAGCGCCACGCCGTGCCCGGACTTCATCCAGGTCTCGGCGGCCTTTAGAATGTCTTCGTCGCGGTTGAGCATGGTCCGATTCCTCAAGCTGCGGAGCGGGTTTCGATACGCCGGGGCGGCTGGTCCGAGGTCAGCGCGGCGATCAGCCCCTCCATCGACTTCAAGTTATGCACGGGCCGGAATTCATCAACATGCGGCAGCATCATTTTGATGCCCTGCGCCTTCGCCTCGAAGCCTTCAAAACG
>JAGVII010000904.1 GCA_020056155.1 Afipia sp. | reverse complement strand
TGTCGCTGGTGATTTTCCTCGCCGCGTGGGCTCTTCTGCGGCCATTCGGCAATGCTGGTCTCTGGACGGCGCTTCTCGTCCACTACGTCGCACGCGGCAGCTTGCAGGCGCTGCGTTATCCCGCACTGTTCAGGGCTTCATTCGGAAGCGGCGCGCTTAATCCGGCCAGGGCTCCGCAGTAATCGTCGCGGCATCCGCGCCGACGATTTCAGAGAGGCTGTCGCGGCTGGTCCGCCGCAGTGTCGATACGAGATCGGCCTTGATGTCTTCCACCAGCCCGAGACCTTTGTAGATCAGCGACGAATAGAGCTGGATCAGGGTCGCGCCGGCGCGGATCTTCATCAGCGCGGCGCCACCGGAATCGATGCCGCCGACGCCGATCAGCGGAAACGCACCCTCGGCCCGCACATAGGTTTCCGCCACCATGCGCGTCGATAGCCGCAAGAGCGGACGCCCCGACAACCCGCCCTGCTCCTTCGCCCGTGCAGAATCGCGCAAACTCGCGGGCCGCGCCAGCGTGGTGTTCGCGACGATCATGCCATCGACCCGGCGCGAACGCGCGATGTGAACCACATCGTCGAGTTCCTGCAGCGTCAGATCGGGCGCGATCTTTAAAAGCAGCGGGGAATCGCCCGCATTCTTGCGCACACGTTCGCGCGCATCGATCACGCGGGCCAGAAGATCATCCAGCGCCGCCGCCTGCTGCAGGTTTCGCAGGCCCGGCGTGTTGGGCGAGGACACGTTGACCGTGAAATAACTCGCCACCGGCGCGAACAGTTCGATCAGCCTGACATAATCCGCTGTGCGATCCGCCGAGTCCTTGTTGGCCCCAACATTGACCCCGACGATGCCGCCATGGCGCGCGCGCGTCGCGAGCCGGCGCAGCACAGCCTCCGCGCCGTCATTGTTGAAACCCATCCGGTTGATAACGCCGGCATCCTGCTCCAGCCGAAACAGCCGCGGGCGCGGATTGCCCTCCTGCGGTTTCGGCGTCACCGAACCGATCTCGACAAAGCCGAAGCCCAAACGCAGCAGCGCGTCCGGCGCTTCGGCGTTCTTGTCGAAGCCCGCCGCCATGCCGACGGGATTGGGGAAATTCAGACCGAAAGCCCGCACCGCGAGTTTCGGATCGCTGGCGCGCGGCTTACCCGGCGGCAGCAGCCGCAGTCCGCCGATCGCCAGTCGGTGCGCATCCTCCGGATCGAGCCGGCGCAGCAACGGCAAAGTGAGGGCATCGAAAGCGCGGATCACGAGGCCAACTCCGGAATATCGTGCGAGCCGTCGGCGCGGGCGCGCAGGTTGCGAATCTCGATCACAGCGCCGGTATCGAGTTCGCCGTAGAGATGCGGAAACAGCTCGCCACCGCGCGAGGGCTCCCATTTCAATGCCTCGCCCAGTGCATCCGTATCGACGCCGATCAGGAACAGTCCCGTCTGCCCGGCGAAATGCTTGGCGACGGTTCCCGCAACCTGGGACGCCGTTGAAAAATGGATGAACCCGTCGCGCCGGTCGTCGGCGCTGCCGCGAAAGGCGCCCTGGCGCTCGGCCTCTCGCCAGGCCGACGCCGAACAAACTTTATAGATGGTGGACACGGTCGCCGGATTCTCGCTAGTTCTTGAATTCGTTCGGAATTTTTCGGAGCGCGGGCGGAAGCCCCGCAGACCGTATCGGCGCACCCCGGCCACTTCAAGGGCAGCGTTCATGTGATTGCTATGCATTGCAGAATCATTCGATTCGAGGTAATAATTCCTAGTTCTTGATAAAATTCACTGCCCGGTCCGGTCGGCTGGGCCAGACATCCGGCCACCCTCATGTTGACCCACGATCAAATCTGGAATGCGCTGGACCGGCTTGCCGAACGTGCAGGCCTGTCGGCATCCGCGCTGGCCAAACGCGCCGGCCTCGACCCCACCACCTTCAACAAATCGAAACGCATCACGCCGGACGGGCGCGAGCGCTGGCCTTCGACCGAATCGGTGGCGAAGGCACTGGCCGCGACCGGCACCACAGTCGATACCTTTGTGCAGCTCATCGAAGACACCGCGCGCTCAGTACAGGCTGTGCCGCTTCTCGGCTTCGCCGAAGCCGGCGCCGGCGGCTATTTCGACGACGGCGGTTTTCCCGTCGGCAAGGGCTGGGATGAAGTCGGGCTGCCGTCGGTCAACGACGAACACGCCTATGCGCTGGAGATTTCTGGCGATTCGATGAAGCCGGCCTATCGCGACGGCGACGTCATCATCGTCTCGCCAGGATCGCCGATCCGGCGCGGCGATCGTGTCGTCGTCAAGACCAAGGACGGCGAGGTCACGGTCAAGGAACTGAAACGCCGGACTGCAAAAGTCATCGAGCTGCAATCGCTCAATCCGGCGCACAAGGATCGCGTCATCGACGCCAAGAACGTCGAATGGATCGCCCGCATCGTCTGGGCGAGCCAGTAAGGTCCGTTAGGCCCAACCCATCAATCGTCATGGCCGGGCGTGGCCTGGCCATTCCGATCATCGACATCACGGCCTGCCCATCGAGGTCACCGGGACAAGCCCGGTGACGACAATCTGAAACTGAAACTACGAACCCGTCCGCTTCAACGCCGCATCGATCATCGCGATGGCATTCGCGACGCCATAGACCGCGACGAACGATCCGAAGCGCGGGCCTTTTTCCTGGCCGAGCAGCACCTGATACAGCATGTTGAACCAGTCGAGCGACACGCCCGGACGGCCGTCCTTGCCCTTCTTGACCTGATCCAGAAACGGCTCGCGGCGGCCGATTTCATAGACCACGTTCTGGATGTCTTCCGCGGACGCTTCCGGCGGCAGTTGCGCCAGCGCGTTGCGCAGATCGGTCAAAGCCGCGCGCTCGCTCTCAGTCGGCTCGCGGAACTTCTTCGTCGGCGCCACGAAGTCCCGATAGTAGTTGATCGCATAACCGACCATGTCGTCGAGTTTTGGATGCGTCTTCGGCGTCACACCCGGACGATAGCGGCCGATGAAGCCCCAGAGCGTTTCGGCATTCTCCGCATTCGATGACGACACCAGCGTCAGCAGCAACTGGAACGTCACCGGCATGTCGGCCAGCGGCGGATTGCCAGCATGGATGTGCCAGACCGGATTGCTCAGGCGCTGCTTGCCGTCCTGACGGGAATAACCGTCGATGAACTGCTGATAGTCGTCGACATTGCGCGGGATGACATCGAAATACAGCCGCTTCGCCGCCTTCGGCTCGCGGTACATGAACAGCGACAGCGATTCCGGCGAGGCGTAGCGCAGCCACTCGTCGATGGTGAGACCGTTGCCCTTCGACTTGGAAATCTTCTGGCCCTTGTCGTCGAGAAACAGCTCGTAGTTGAAGCCTTCCGGCGGCGTGCCGCCGAGCGCCGAGCAAATTTTTCCGGACAGCTTGACCGAATCGATCAGGTCCTTGCCGGCCATTTCATAGTCGACGCCGAGCGCGACCCAGCGCATCGCCCAGTCCGGCTTCCACTGCAGCTTGCAATGCCCGCCGGTGACCGGAACGGTGACGCGCTCCCTGGTGTCGGGATCGTCGTAGGACACCGTACCGGCCTTGGCGTCATGCGCGACAATCGGCACCTGCAACACGACGCCGGTGCGCGGCGATATCGGCAGAAACGGCGAATAGCTCGCGGCACGCTCCTCACGCAGCGACGGCAGCATGATCGCCATCACCTTGTCGATGTTTTCCAGCATCTTCAGCAGCGTCGTATCGAAGCGGCCCGACTTGTAGTACTGCGTCGATGAGGCGAATTCGTAATCGAAGCCGAAAGTGTCGAGAAACGCGCGCAGCCGCGCGTTGTTGTGCTCGCCAAAACTCGGATGCGTGCCGAACGGATCGCGGACCTGCGTCAGCGGCTTGCCGAGATCCTGCTCCAGCATCTCCTTGTTCGGCACATTGTCCGGCACCTTGCGCAGGCCGTCCATGTCGTCGGAGAACGCCAGCAGCTTGGTTTTGATCTTGTCGTCGGTCAGCACGCGAAAGGCATGGCGCACCATGGTGGTGCGCGCGACTTCGCCGAAGGTGCCGATATGCGGCAGCCCCGACGGACCGTAACCGGTTTCGAACAGCACCTCGTCTTTCGGCTTTTTCTTCAACCGCGCGACAATCTGCTTCGCCTGTTCGAACGGCCAGGCGTTGGATTGTTCGGCAAGCGCCCGAAGGTCGGTTGCAGTCATTTCACTCGACATCAAGGATCTCCGCGCGAATTCCTGGAAGAACTGTCGATTCAGGCAGGCTGACGGCGCGCGAGCCACCAGCCGGTCATCACCAGACACATACCGATCGCAGCGCAGACGATCAGCAGCCCGGCTGTATTAGCCGCAACCCCTGCATAACCCAAGGTCTTGGCGTCGACAAAGGGGTACGGATAGAAGCCGGACATCTTTCCGCGCACCAGCACGAAGCCGAGATAGAACAGCGGATAGATCACCCACAGCAACGGATCGTACCAGCGCAGCCCCGCCTTGCGGACACAGGTCAGCCAGAACAGCAGATAGACGACCGGCATCACGTAATGCATCACGACATTGGTGAAGGACAGCACATCCTGCAGCGGCTCGATCGGGCGGAGCACCGTGACGTAGATAAAGCCGACCATCACGATGTAGGTCGCGACGGCCGAGCGCACGAAAGGATGCACCAGCCATTCCTCGGGCCCGGTCTTGATCGCGAAAGCCGTCAGCACCAGCGCAACGAGAATGTTCGTCTGGATCGTGAAGAACGAAAAGAAACGAATTGTGGCCTCGGCAAGCGACAATCCCTGATCACCCATTGCGCCGGTGAAGCGGACATATCCGAGCACGAGCGTCGTCCAGCCCAGCAGCGCAAGACATGCCGCGGCAGTTCGCTTGAGTTTCGCGGTTCGCGTCAGAGTCATTGCCAGCATCCGCAAGCTAGAACGGACTGACCGAGAAATAGCGCAGCCACAAATCCGTGTAACGGCCCTTTTCCCAGAGGCGGAACATCGCCCAGTTCAGCGCCTGGCGCAGCAGATCGTTGCCACGCTTGACCCCGATGCCGACACCCTCGCCGAAATAGCGGCTCTCGATGAAGGGGCCGCCGCTGAATGCGCAGCAATCGCCGGAATCGGTGCCGTTGATCCAGAACGCCAGCGAAATCGCGTCGCCGAAAATGAAATCGACGTCACCCCTGCGCAGCGCGAGGCGAAGCGCATCGTCGTTGGGAAAGCTGACCAGCTGGGCGTCGGTAAAAAGCGCCTTCAGGTAGGCCTCATGTGAAGAACCCGCGATCGCGCCGACCTTCTTGCCTTCGAGATATTCGGGACGGACCTCCGCCATCACCGCGTCCCGCCGGGATACGAAGCGCGCCGGCGAGCGGTAGTAGGGGTCGCTGAAATCGAGCTTGGCGCGAAGCTGCGGCGTGACCGCGAGCGACGCAATGATGGCATCGCCGCGGTTGCCATTGATCGCATCCACCAGCGTCTCGAACCGTCGCATCTGGATCGTGCACGCCACCTTGATCTCTTCGCAGATCAGCCGGGCCAGATCGACATTGAAGCCGGCCGGATTTCCATCGGGCCCGGTAAAATTGAAGGGCGGATAGTCCGTTTCGGTGAGGAAGCGGATGACCGTCAGACGCGAAAGGTCCGGCCGGTCGGGCCGCCGCCGCGGATCCCAGAATCCCGGCACGGCCTGAGGCGCGGTGGGCTGAGCAATGGCCGCTTGCGGCTGCGGAGCCGCCGACGACGGCGTACCCTGGGCGAAAGCCGGCTGAACCCCGGCGAAACCCAGCGCAGCCCACCAGACAAACAGGCCGGCAGCTGCACCAGCGATACGGCGCAATCTGACATTGAAGGCAATTACCATCTGTGGTTGCATTGGCTGGGGGTTCCGCGTGCTGGGTCTTATAGACCATCCGCGGAGCGATTCGAGTGCGTTTGTAGCGTGGGGTAGCGGTCAAATGGCCGTGGCTGGGCGGACAAGCGAGTTTGGCGGGGCGAGGCCGCAACGTTTTGCGGGCCTGACGGCGTCCGCCCGGAATCTGACGGCCTTCCTTGCCGGTTTTCTCGGACGATCGCGGTCACAAAACGATAATCAGCCCGAGCATCACGAGCCTGGACCTGCCGTGGAACTCGATTGCCTGCAGCACATATTCGCGCCTGCGCTCCTCGCCGCGGCTGAGCAACGCAGCGAAGACATCGGTATCGGCGCCGATCGCGTTCTGATCCAGTGGGGGGTGATCGACGAGGACGCCTATCTCGACCACCTTGCCGCGCATACCGGACTGGGCATCGAAACTCTTGATGATGTCAGCCGCACCGATTGCCTGCTGCCCGACGATGGCCTCCATCTGTGCGCGCGGCACGGCCTTCTGCCCATCCGGCAACACGACGGGCTGGTATATGTCTCGGCGCCGCACGGATATAGCGCCCGCCGCATCGTCCGGCTCATCGCGCGATATCCGTTGCTTCGTCCGCGCATCCGCCTCACGCCGGTCGCGCGTTTGAACGCGTTCCTCGAATATCACTCCGGCGATGCGTTGGCCGACACCGCGGCCAAGGGCTTGGCAACACGTTTCCCGAACCTGTCAGCGGCACCGGCGTCAGCTTTGCATGGCCGACTGTTTCGTGTCTTCCGCTATCTGCTGCGGCTCTTCATTCCCGTCGTGCTGCTGACGCTGGCGCCCATGCTGTTGCTCGATGCATGCGGCGTCATCCTCGCCGTATGGTTTTTGCTGTTCACGAGCCTGCGGCTTGCCGGATGTTTCTCACCGCCAAAACGGCGGCCTCAGCTGCCGCGGCTGCACGACAATCAGCTTCCGATCTACACGGTGGTCGCAGCGCTCTACCGCGAGGCATCGTCGGTCGCACCATTGATGCAGCACATCAATGACCTGGACTATCCCCGCGAAAAACTGGACATCAAACTCGTCATCGAAACGGACGATCTGCAGACGCGCGCCGCGATCGCGAGACTCGGGCCGATGCCGCACGTTCAGGTCATCATCGCGCCGGACGCTGGACCACGGACCAAGCCCAAAGCCCTCAACTGCGCGCTCATCTTCGCACGCGGGACGTTCATCACCGTATTCGATGCGGAGGATCGGCCGGAACCCGGCCAACTCCGCGACGCGCTCGACGTCTTCCGGACGCATGGACCGGATGTCGCCTGCGCACAGGCCAGCCTCTGTATCGACAATACCGCCGACGGCTGGATACCGCGGATGTTCACCGCTGAGTACGCCGGACAGTTCGACGTATTTCTGCAGGGTTTTTCCAACTTCGAGATGCCACTCCCGCTCGGCGGATCGTCCAATCACTTCCGCACCTGCGTGCTGCGCGAGGTTGGCGGCTGGGACCCTTACAATGTCACGGAGGACGCCGACCTCGGCTTCCGGCTCGCGCGCTTCAAATATCGCAGCGTCATGTTTCCATCGACAACCTACGAGGAAGCCCCCGCGCGGTTCGGCCCCTGGCTGCGCCAGCGGTCGCGATGGATGAAGGGCTGGATGCAAACGTGGAGCGTGCACATGCGCTCACCGCGCCAACTATGGCGCGATGCCGGGGCAGGCGGCTTTTTCACCCTCAACATCATTGTCGGCGGGAATGTCCTGACAGCGCTCGCGCATCCGTTTCTGATCGGTGAGATTCTGGCTCGGGGCGCGTTGAGCATCTTTGACGACGACGTTGCATCGTTCTTCGCAAAACCCTTCATCGAGCTTTATCTGGCGACGATCGCGGCGGGCTATCTGACCACCATCGCGATCGGATTGATCGGGTTGGCGAAGCGGAACCTGCTCGGGGAAGCGTGGGTTCTGGTCCTTACGCCGGTATATTGGGTTTGCCTATCGATCGCGGCATGGCGCGCGCTTTATCTGCTCCTCGCTGAGCCTTACCACTGGGAGAAAACAGAGCATGGCCTCGCGCAGCATTCGCGAATCGCTTCGCAGCGCCGAGCCGAAACAGGTGAACGGCGGAGACAAACAGCTCAGAGATAGCGCTTGAGATCGGTCGCGGC
>JAGVII010000438.1 GCA_020056155.1 Afipia sp. | reverse complement strand
TCGCGCCTTTCATTTTGCGCGGAGTGTGCCTTTTGGGCATCGATTCCGTGATGTGCCCGCTCGCACCGCGCAAGGCCGCCTGGGAGCGCATCGCGAAGGATGTGGACCACGCAAAACTCGCTGAAATGACTACGGAAATCGGCCTCGACCAGGTTTTCGACGCAGCACCGAAAATTCTCGCCGGGCAGCTTCGCGGACGGACGGTGGTGAAAATTTCCTGAGGACGTTCAGACTTTGCAAACCATGGTGCTCCAATGTTGCCACGGTTGGTATGGTAATCACCGGGTTAAGGCGTAAACCGCCGGGCGCCTTCGCCCGGCCGGTTGTTCTGATCCGCAGTTAGTCAGTTGGAGTAGCTCGTATGCTTGTCCGCATCGTTCTTGGAGCCGCGCTGGCCTGTTCGGTTGCAGCGCCTGTATTCGCTGAAACCCTGAACGCGGACCAAGCCCGCAAATTCGTCGCCAACAAGATGTTTGCCTTCACCTGCTTCGACGGCACCAAGGGTGTCGGCAAGATCACGAACGACGGCGCGGCGGCAGGCGCGGTGCAGTTCAGCGGCGCCGGCGCGACGCGCCATATGCGGCTGCCGAGCAATACGCTTCAGGTGCGCGGCCAGCAGATCTGCGCATCGATCAAGGGCATTCCGTTCGAGCCCTGCTTCAACCTGAACAAGACCGACAACGTCAGCTTCCGCGGCTCGGTGTCGGGCATGGGCTTCGCCTATTGCGATTTCCGCAAGCACGGCAATGCCCGCGTGTTCCTTGCGCGGTCGATCTCGCGCCCACGCTCGCTGCGCGCGCCGGGCGTGACTCACTCTGCGGACGCGACGCCGCGCACGGACGTGCGCCCGGCTTCCGTTCGCAGCGATCCGGCGCCTGAGCTGCGCCGTTCCGCCAGCGAGTAATACAGAGAACCTTACTTCGTCATTGCGAGGAGCGCAGCGACGAAGCAATCCAGTTTCCTAAGAGTGGATTGCTTCGCTTCGCTCGCAATGACGATACGGAAGATCACGCCGCCGGTTGCTCCGGCGGCGTTTTTGTCTGCCTGAACAGGATGCGCTGGTACAGCCATCCGATCGCCACCAGCACCAGTCCGAGACCGATGAACGAGAACGCCCGGTAGGCCCCGGTGAGGTTCGACATGTCGATCAGGAACACTTTCAGGATGGTGATGGCAATTATCACCGCCGACGCCAGCCGCGCGCGCTGCGACGGCAGCAAGAGGCCAATCCCCAGCAGGACCACGCCGAACACCAGCCACGCCACCGAGTAGGTGTACTGCTCGGCGTCGAAGGTGCGGAAGCTGTTCAGGTACGGCCCGTGGTAGAGGTGGCGGATTTGCAGCGTGATCCAGGCCAGCGCAAGGGCCAGCGCACTGGCCGCGATGGTGTTGGCATAGGCCGCCGGGCGGCGTCCCGCCACGGCATATGACAGCAGCAGCGCGAGCACAGCCGGGATCGCGTAGCCGAGGATCAGCGGGTTGATGACCGTTCCCGCGATCTCGATGCTCCACAGCAGCGGATTGGCGATCCCGAACAACCCAAGCACAACCGCGAGGCCAGCGAAGCATGTCAGCAGCAGCGCCCCGGCGTTGTGAATGACGCTGCCCGTCCGCACGCGAAGCCGCTCGAGGCCGATGGCCATTGCGAGCGCGACACAGACCTGAAGGCCGACCTCGATCAGGCTCGATGACGTGCGGTAGATATCGCCATTGTTGATGTAGTGACGAATCTCGGTGAAGGCGAGCAGCACCGTGAACAGGATCGCCGCGGCCTCGACACTGCGCAGTGGCGCATCGTCGCCGCGCCGGCGCAGGAAGATGCTGCCGAGCCAGAACGAGGCCGCCGGAATGCCGTAGCCGAGCAGCAGCCAGTTGAAGATCGGCGTGGTGCCGAGATCGTTGCCCGCAATGCGCGGCTCGTAGCCGATCCGCAGCACCACGATGCCCGCGAGAATGGCGGCGAGCGAGCGCAGGAACGGGATCGGGCGCTTCATGGAAATCCAGGCGGTGCCGAGCGACATCAAGGCAAGCGCGATGGTGAGCCAGCCTTTTTCCAGCGCGAACGTGAACGCCAGTGCCAGTGCGGCGAGGGTGCCGGTGGCGAACAGCGCGGTTGAAATCATCTGGCCGGGACGCGTCTCGCGGCGCGTCAGCAGTTCGGTCGCGGCGGCGAAGGCCGCGGCAACACCGATTGCGATGATCGCGAAAGGGATTGAACGATCGAGATGGGCGATGCGCGCATAGAGCGCGACCAGCAGCGCCAGTGGCGTGAACACACCGGCCGCCGCCCAGATCACCGGGACCATGGCGCCGATGGAGCGGCCCTGCGCGAGGAAACCCGCCGCGCCGAACGCCACGCCGAAACCCGCCGCCGTAATCAGATGCATGCTGATCGAACCGTCGTCGGCACGCGTGCCGATGCCGGGCATCGCCCCGCCGGGCACCACGGCGAGATCGGGATTGGCGCGGATCGCCCATTCGGCGAATACCGCGAACACCAGCACGGCGACCGCGCCGATTGCGCCCACGGCGCTCTCCGCGCGCCAGGCGATGGCGAAGGTAGCGGCGACCAGCAGCGTGAACACGATCATCGCCGCATCGGCATGATTGTTGGCGAGGACGAGTCCCATTGCGCCGAACAGGAATACGCTCAGCGAGATCGACGACACCGGCTCGACACGGCCCGGTTCTGCGGGTGGTCCGAACATGAATCCGGCGACCACCAGCAACGCGGCGAGTGCGAAGCTTGCGATGATGTCGAATGACAGAGAGCCGAGCGAATGGGGCCGCGCGATGTCGAACAGCATCCAGAATGCGCCGAACGCGATGGTGGTGACGGCAAGCCAGCGCCACAGCCGGATTCGCGCCAGGCCGAAGGCCGCTGCGGTCACGATGGTAATGTAGATATAGAGCGCCCAGTAATCGGGCCTGTCTGACGATACCAGCACCGGCGTCACGAACGCGCCGACGACG
>JAGVII010000051.1 GCA_020056155.1 Afipia sp. | reverse complement strand
TTGATTCAGCAGTGGCCTTGCGAGCAGTCTCTGCGGCTGTTGTCTGGCGATCGTAACAGGCCTGCCTGTCCTTTCTCTCATCGATGGATCGGCATTGCTCAGCCGTCGCCAAGGCGGGAGAAGAAATGATTAGGAAGGCAAGTGCAAAGAGAGAACGGAAAAATGTCATGAAGTATTCTTGGTTGAAGCAGATTGACGCTAGGGCTTGAGTGGATGAAACGTTGTCGGATGCTGATCGCGCAAAAACACAGCTAGCAGCTTTCGCATGCGGTCAGCATTTTCGACCGCGGATTCGAATAGAATCTCCTGCGCATCTCGTGGAAGGTCGCCCCAAACGCGCAACGAGGCTTGGCCTAGCAACGTCTCTGCTTCTTTGATGGAGTCATCGATGGCCGTTTTCCTAAGGATTAACCTTGAGCACATAAATCTAAACCCGAGCCGGCGGGCGGCTAGGTCTTCCGTTCGCGACGATCGACACGCGCTTCCCGAAATTCCTCTGGTCCCTTGATCAGTCGTCGTTTGCGGCTCAACTTATCATCGGTACTGGCCGCGAATTCGGTCAGCTTGTCGATCGCAGATCCGGCCAACTCTTTTGCTCTGGCTTTCTGCTTGTCGCTGCTGCGTCGGGGAGGGACCCTTGCGGTAAGCCCGTGTTCGACAAGACGCCGAATGGCTTCTGATCGCCTCGGCGCGTCCTTCTGTTTGGCGGCCCACGCATCAACTTTTTCCCTTAGATCGGATGAAAGCCGAATCGCGGTTACAGGGTCGCGCCCTGTCGCCGGTCTCCCGCGCCTCTTCTTCGATAGTATCTTTTCTGATTTTGCCATAAAGTGTAATACCAAAAATGTGAGCCAAGGGGAAGCTGCAACTTCCGCCGCCGTTCCTATTGTCATCGATGAATATTTCGGGCTTGCTGTGCGCATTCTTTGACTCTTGGAGATTTCAAAAGTGGCTATGGGAACTGTGAAGTGGTTTAACGCGACGAAGGGCTTCGGCTTCATTCAGCCTGATGCGGGAGGCAAGGACGTGTTCGTTCACATTTCGGCCGTCGAAAAGGCCGGCCTATCGAGCCTGAATGAGGGCGCCAAGGTCAGCTACGAAGTCGTCGCAAACCGCGGCAAGGAATCAGCTGAGAGTTTGCGGTTGGGCTGACGGGAACCCAATCAGGTCTGGCGCATTTACGGAATGCGAATGGACCGATCCAGTAGATCGGGAAAGGCCACGCGGATTGTACGCGTGGTCTTTTGTCTTTGTAACCCGGAGAGTAAAAATGGCAGACGATATTCCGGAGCAGCCGTTCATTTACGAAGGCCTGGATCCCGCTGAAAATGACGACCGCTTCGGCGTCAAGAAGCTATCCGCCGTGGTAAAGTCGCTCAGTGACATCTTAGACGGGGCGAAGAAGCCCGGCATGCCGCTCAGCATCCTCAGTAATATTGCCCGCGAAGCGCCGTTGGGCTCGCTGTTGGTTGCTTTTGTTCTCGGCGTCGCCATCGGTCGCCGGCGCTAGTCGTAGTGAGTGAAAGTGCGAGGCGAGGGTACTATCTCTCAGCTCTCCCTTTCGTCGGCTGCTTGATGGGTTAATGCGGCCTGAGCATGGATCGCAGCCTGCGCAAACTGCGGCGCTGGAGGAAGGATCGCCGCCGAAGTATTCCGTGACTCTTACGGCCAGATTCCCTGATCCCGTTCAATCCATTCCCTGATAAGCGAGAGTTTTTCCCTGATTATCGAGTAGGGAATTCGCGAAAAGGAGGGCATTTTGGCCAATAACTCGCTGCTGGCTCAGCCCCTTAAAGCCAAATTTCAGCGCTTTTCCCTGTAAAATTCCCTGTTAGCAGGGAATTCAAGCAGAGACGGGTGCGATCAGCACTACGTCGCCAGCCATCCAGTCTCGATTTTGGAGAATTTCTTTCTTGAACCTGAGAAAGACCCGCCAATAGCGGGCCTTTCGTGCATGCGGAGTCTCCACAGAGACCGGATTCGAACCACTATCTTCCGAAAATTCCCGAAAGTCTCCGGCTATCTATTGAGAAGTTCCCGTTTTCTGGAGACTCGCCTGAGAGACAAAAGAATAAAACCACTGCGCGGTAGGTCATTCAGTCAGATCGCTGGCGCGGCGGTTGGCTAAAATCGCCAAGCGAGCGCAAGAGCCGTAACGTCTTGCGATGCCGGACCGGGAGGCCAAAGGCCAGCGTCGCAGCCACATCGATGATCATTCGCCGCACCGGCCATAGGCCAGAGCGGCGAATAAATCATACGGCCTAAGCTTTGTTCGGATTTATCAGATATTTCTCCCCAGTTGCCCGCTTGTTGTAAGCGGCCAGCACGTCGGGCTGAAGCGCCTCCTGCAGCGAGATGACTTTCGTGTAGTGGCTTGCAAAAGTGGTCTTGAGTTCGGCCGCGACCCGCTCCTGCAGCTTCCTCGTCTCCGCAGGGCCGACCCGCTGCAGAAAGTTGCTGACGAGAAAACCGCCGACGCCCCACGACATGCCGTAGCTTCGATGAGCGTTCGCAGTTCGTCGGCAATTTTCGTTCGAGAGGAGGCTCCCGACCAGTTTTTTGCTATTGGCTACTTCGGAGATACATGGCTGTCGAAGCACTAGCGTGGTCATCCAATAGTCGTCGCCAATTGCGAACATATAAAAGCCCTTGAAATATCGACGATTTTGCGGACTATACCGCTTAGCGCGAAGGCGTTTCTTTTATGGCTTAGTTGCCATGCAGCAGAAATATTGCGACATGAGTTTGAAGCGAAAATCCGGAGTCAGGAAAGTACAGCCTCGCCGTACGCGTGAGGAACGGTCCGAGGAAACGCGAAACAAACTCATACAGGCTGGCGCTCGCACCGTCGGGCGTTACGGTTACGAAGGGGCTTCGATCGCGCGCATAACCGCTCGCGCAAAGGTCGCACTGGGAACGTTTTACCGGCATTTCAAGTCGCGTCAGGAGTTCTTCGATCAGTTGCTGCCCGCTATGGGGCACACACTGATGTCGTTTGTGCAGGAGAGGGTTGATCGAGATGTAGTTGGTGCGGCGCGCGAAGAGCAGCGTCTGCGTGCCTACTTCGAGTTCTTAGACGAGCATCCATGGTATCACCGCTTACTAAATGAATCAGAGGTGATGGCACCGAAGGCTCATGCGGTCTACTTTGATTTGATGACATCTGGTCTGGTACGTAGTTTCCAGCGTAGCCAGGGAAGGGACGAACTCCGCGCATTTAAACGCGAGGAGCTTGAGACCGTTGCGTATATCGTCATGGCGTCGCGGGTGTATCTCGCGCAAAGGTATGCGAAGTCGAATGGTGTTGTTCAGGAGCCGCCGCCGGATGTTCTTGCGACCTATAACAAGTTCATCCAGCGAGCGCTTTTTGACTGAGCTGCCGTACTAGCGGTAACTCTTGAAGAACTTTCGCATGTCTCCGACAAGATCGTCGCCTCGTTCGTAAGCGATGAAGTGGCCTCCGAACGCAAGGTCGGTGCGGTGAGCGAGATTGTAGGTCCGCTTTACCCATGCATCCGGCGGAGGTGGAAACAGATCATGCGGGCATGCCATGAACCCTGTTGGTGCGTTGACCTTCTCATTCCGCCCGAGCCCCATTCCGCCTTCGAGCCGCGCTGCCGTATAGAGCCAGGTCGAGGTGTGAATGGACTGAGTTATCCAATAGATCATGACGTTGGTGATGAGCTCGTCGAGGGTGAATGGCGGGATGTCATTCGGACTCTCGCTCCATCCATGAAACTTTTCGATGATCCAGGCAGCAAGTCCAGCCGGTGAATCGGCGAGGCCGAATGCGAGAGTTTGAGGTTTCGTGCCTTGAATGGCTTGATAGCCGCTCTCGCGCCGCAAGCGGTCGCGCGCCTTTGCGAGCCATTCTACCTCATCAGTGGTGAAAGGCGCGCTACCATCACCGGTATAAGGCCGCAGTCCCATGATATTGATGTGGAGCGCTCTCAGGTGATGGGCAAAGTCGACGCCCAACCATGATGCAATCAGACTTCCCCAGTCGCCGCCTTGCGCGACGTAGTTGGGATATCCCAATACGTCGATCATCAGCTTGTCCCAAATTGGCGCGATGTCGCGTGTCGTGATGGGGCGCGATGGGGGGGACGACCAGCCGTAACCGGGAATACTTGGAACGATGACGTCGAACGCATCGTCGATATTTCCGCCGAATTTCTCCGGGTGAGCAAGTTTTTCGATAACGTCGTCGAATTCAACGAATGAGCCTGGCCAGCCATGTGTGAGGATCAGCGGAAGCGGATTGGTTCCGCTGCCACGAACATGAATGAAGTGGATGTCGTAGCCATCGATGTTGACCATGTACTGGGGAAACCGATTGAGGCGTTGTTCGGTGGCGCGCCAATCGTATTTCTCAAGCCAGTGTGACACCAGCCGTTCCATGAACGGCTTATCGGTGCCATATCGCCAGCCGGCGTCGGCGGACGTGCGTGGGTAGCGCGTCCTCTTCAAGCGAGTTCGAAGATCGTCGAGATCGGCATCCGATACCGCAATTGAGAACGGCCTGATTGCGGAGGATACGTTGGTTGCTGGTGTGCTCATGACTGTCTCGTTTCTGAAGGGTCAGGTGCCGGTGAACTGAGGCGTGCGCTTTTCGCGAAAAGCGGAGATGCCTTCGCGCATGTCGTTGGACATGGCGTGAAGCGCCCATTCCGACTGTTCCATGCGGAGACCCGCAGCCTTGGTCTCTTCGGATGTTTGCAAGAGAAGCGACTTCATGCGGCGCAATCCCGCGGGGCTGCGGAGCGCCAGCCGGCCGGCGAACTTTCCGGCCTCATCCTCGACGGCGCTGTCGTTGACGACAGCGGTGACAAGGCCAGCCAGTTTCATCTCTGACGAAGTGTAGGAATCGCCCGTAAACATCATTTCTCGGGCGCGCATGGGCCCGACCTTGCGCGGCAATCTTACCGAGCTACCGCCGCCCGGAAGCAATCCGAAGTTTGCATGGGCGTCGCCAAAGCGTGCGCTTTCACCGGCAATGACCAGATCGCAGGCAAGAACGATTTCAAGCCCTCCGGCCATCGCCCAGCCGCGGACTGCAGCGATGACGGGTAGAGGAAATTCTTCCAGCCGGCGGAGGAATGTGTTGAGGCGATCAACAAAGGAGTGGGGTCCGCTCTCGTATCCTGCCCCATCGGCACGCAACTGCAGTTCCTTGA
Source organism: Afipia sp. (assembly GCA_020056155.1). Classification (GTDB taxonomy): domain Bacteria; phylum Pseudomonadota; class Alphaproteobacteria; order Rhizobiales; family Xanthobacteraceae; genus Afipia. The sequence goes on along the minus strand of JAGVII010000051.1, from coordinate 12,887 downwards.
GATCGGCACCAGCCGAGAATGCCCGCTCGGTTCCTGCGACGACGACGGAGCAGAGCGTTTTATCATTCTCCAACTCGGCAAGGGTGCGCTCGAACGCATCGATCATCTGAATGGTCAGCGCGTTCAGTGATTTCGGCTTGTTCAACCGAAGCCATGCGGTTTTTCCCCGTCGCTCACATATGATAGTAGTGTCATGCGAGGTCATCATAGCCTCCCGAATTCCATGCAGATTTTCCCGAAATGTGATCCCTCGGAAATCGCGGCGATGACGCTGGGAGCGTCTTCCATTTGCTGCCCGGCAACGGAGAACGCTGGTTCGATCCGATGAACTTCGATCGCGCGCATCATGTCCTCAAATGCGCGGAGCGAACCGGCTGTGACGCCCTGCAGTCGGATCGCGCGGGTCACGACCTGCCCAAGTGCAAGCGTAGATGAGGGGCCGGCGAGGACACCGATAACGCTGAGCATTCCACCTGCTTTGACGGCTTTTACCGATTGATCGAGTTCGCCTGCGAGTTCGACCACATGGTCGATACCTGCGGGTCCGGCGATCTCGCGTGCTCGCTTTTGCCAGTCCGGGAACGTCTTGTAATTGATGGTTTCATCCGCGCCCATGGAGGACGCACGCTTGAGCTTGTCGTCGCTTGAGGATGTTACGATCACGCGCGCGCCGCACATCTTGGCGAACTGCAAGGCAAACAGTGACACACCGCCGGTGCCCTGGGTGAGGACTGTGTCGCCAGGCTTCACGCCCCCGTCGGCAATGGCGCTCCACGCCGTTAAGGCCGCGCAGGGAAGGGATGCTGCTGCAGCGGCGCTGAGATGTGGCGCTGCCTTCACCACTCCCATTTCAGGCAGCAACATGAACTGTTGCAGCACGCCTTCGTGGTATCCGCCGAGCATTCCGGCCCAGACATTTTCGTGAAAGGGCCCTGCGAACCAGTTTTGTGAAAAATTCGGGCAGACCATATCGCCGGTCTTGACCCGAGTAACGCTCTTGCCCACGGCTACTACTTTTCCCGCGCCATCGGAGACGGGAATCATCGGAAGCTGCCCGCCCTTGCGCCCATACCCGCCGCGCACCATCACAAGGTCGCGGTAGTTGACGGATGCCGCTTGCATTTCGATCATAACGTCGAACTCTCCGGGCACCGGATCTGGCCGTGTTCCACAGCGCAGGTTTTCAAGTCCCCAAGCGTCACGAATTTCCATAACCTTCATTTTTACCTGTCCTGCAACGGTTTCTGCAGCGTCGAATCATTTTGCGATGCAGAATGAAAGTAGAATAATGATTCACTATTGCATTTTGTTATTGACTTGAAAAGTCGTTGGCTGTTCGATGGAGCATCGGACGAGGACACGATGCTTCTGAACGAACAGCAGGCGGGCATCCGCGATATGGCGCGTGACTTTGCACGCAACGAGATCACTCCGTTTGCGGCGCAGTGGGACCGCGACGAAACCGTTCCTTTGGAAGCCCTGGCCAAGATGGGCAAGCTTGGCCTGATGGGCGTTTGCGTGCCGGAGCAATGGGGTGGCGCCGGAGCGGATTTCGTTTCGTATGTGAGTGCCATGGAAGCAATCGCTTACGGCGATGCGGGTGTCGCCAACATGATGGCGGCGACCAATTCCCCCGTGGCTGCAGGCTTGTTGGCGTTCGGCAATGATGATCAGAAGGATCGTTTCCTGCGGCCGCTTGCCAGTGGCGGATCGATTGCCGCATTCCTGCTGAGCGAGCCGCAGGCAGGTTCGGATGCAGCCAGTATTCTAACGCGCGCTGAAAAGACCGGTGGAAAGTACGTCCTCAACGGTACGAAGAATTTCATCACGGCGGGCGAAACCGCTGACGTTGCGATGGTCATCGCGGTGACGGACCCGTCGGTAGGCAAGGCCGGCATTTCGTGTTTCATGACGAGCACTCGCCGCGCAGGTTACATCGTGGCGCGCCGTGAGAAGAAGCTCGGGCATCGCACCTGCGATACCTGCCAGATCGTGCTCGAGAATTTCGAGATACCGGAGGCCGATATGCTCGGCCGTCCCGGTGAAGGGTTGAAGATTGCACTGTCGGCGCTGGACAGCGGGCGCGTCGGCGTCGCTGCGCAATCGGTCGGTGTAGCTCAGGCTGCTTTCGACGCGGCGCTACGGTATGCGCAGGAGCGGAAGACGTTCGGCAAGAAGATCATCGATCATCAGGCTATCGGCTTTCAACTCGCGGAAATGGCAACGAAGATCGAAGTTGCCCGACAGATGTATCTGCACGCGGCGTCTCTCAAGGATCTAGGCATTCAATGCATCAAGGAGGCTTCGATGGCAAAGCTCTTTGCCTCGGAGATGGTGGAGAGCGTGACTTCGGCGGCCGTTCAGATTCACGGCGGCTACGGATTTCTCAACGACTATCCGGTGGAGAAATTCTTCCGCGATATGAGAGTCTTCAAGATTTATGACGGCACCAGCGAAGTGCAGAAATTGCTCATCGCGAGAGAATTGCAAAAGAACTCGTAATCAACAGATCGCAGAAAAACGGCGTTAAACGGAGGAAATAATGAAAGTCTCACAATCCTGGCTCGTCGGATTAGCATTGCTTGTCGCGGGCTCCGCGCAGGCGCAGGTCTCCGATGACGTCGTGAAGATCGGCGTGATGAACGATCAGTCCGGTGTTTACGAAGACATTACCGGAATGAAGGCGGTCGAAGCCGCAAAAATGGCGATCGAGGATTTCGGGCCGACGGTCCTGGGTAAGCGTATCGAGATCGTCTCCGCAAATCACCAGAACAAGACAGACATTGCTGGTGGTATCGCACGCAAGTGGATCGATACCGAGCAGGTCGATGCGATTGTCGATGTGACCGGGTCGGGCATCGCGCTTACCGTCAATGAAATCACCCGCGAAAAGAACCGCGTGATGATTGCGGCGAGCGCTGCGACATCCGATCTCACGGGCAAGTCCTGTTCACCGACAACCACCCAGTTCAGCTACGATACCTATGCGCTTGCCAAGAGCACCGGCACCGAAACCCTAAAGCAAGGTGGCGATACGTGGTTCTTCATTACCGCTGACTACGCGTTCGGTCATGCGCTTGAGCGCGATACATCCAAGTTCGTCGAGCAAGGTGGCGGAAAGGTGCTTGGCGCGGTTCGTGCGCCGCTCGGAACGACCGACTATTCCTCCTTCCTGCTTCAGGCGCAGGCATCGAAGGCCAAGATCATCGGTCTTGCCACTGCTGGCGGTGATACCATCACGGTCATCAAACAGGCGGCGGAGTTCGGCATTCAGCGCGGCGGCCAGCGTCTTGGCGGCTTGCTCATCTACATCAACGATGTGGAAGCGCTTGGGCTTCAGGCGGCGCAAGGGCTTGTCCTTACGACTTCGTTCTATTGGGACCTTAACGACGAAACACGGGCATGGACCAAGCGATTCCTGGATCGCACCGGCAACAAGCGTCCGCCGAACATGCTTCAGGTCGGCCTTTATTCCGGCGTGCTGCAGTATCTGAAAGCTGTGAAGGCTGCGGGAACCGACGAGGCTAAGGCCGTTTCCCTCAAGATGCGCGAACTTCCGGTCAATGACTTCTACAACAAGAATGTTACGATACGAAAAGACGGGCGCGTGCTTCACGATATGTATCTTGCGCAGGTCAAGACGCCGCAGGAATCCAAAGGCAAGTTCGACGATTACAAGATTTTGAGCAAGCTTGCCGGGAAGGACGCTTATCGTCCCGAAAGCGAAGGCAATTGTCCGCTTGTCACCGGTTCGGCCAAGTAAGCGAGCAGGAAATGAAGGGCTTGAAGGGGAAGGTTGCGCTGGTCACCGGCGCAGCAGGCGGAATGGGACGGCAGATCTGCAAGCGCCTCATCGAGGAAGGCTGCCATGTCGCAATGCTGGATATCGACGGGCAGGGTCTGGAGGCGTTTGCTGCCGAAATTGAGAGGCCCGGCCAAGTCTGCCATATCGCCGTCGACATCAGCGACTATAGCGCTGTGTGCCGCGCCGTCGCTGCTGTGGAGAGGGCGCTTGGGCCGGTCAACATCCTTGTCAACAATGCGGGGTGGGACAAGTTCTCTAATTTTCTGGATACCGATGAATCGCTGCGTCAGAAGGTGGTCTCCATTAATCTGAATGGACCCATCAATATGTTTCACGCGGTGCTGACTGGAATGGCGGAGCGGGATGGAGGACGGGTGGTGACCATTGCATCCGACGCCGGTCGCGTCGGATCGTCCGGGCAGGCGGTTTACTCAGCGTGCAAGGGCGGCGTCATCGCGCTTACAAAGACACTGGCACGCGAACTGGCGCAACGGAATGTTTTGCTCAACGCGGTCTGCCCGGGGCCGACGGATACCGCTATGTTGCAGGACTTTATGAACCAGGGGCCGGGCGGCCAGAAAGTGCATGATGCCATGAAGCGCGCCATACCGCTCAAGCGGTTGGGACAACCCGAAGATATTCCGGGGATTGTTGCGTTTCTGGTTAGCGATGACGCATCATTTATCACCGGGCAGGTTATTAGCGTGTCCGGCGGTTTGACGATGCACGGCTGAACGTGCTGCGGGAATTGCACCAATGAACATCGCACAGATTTTCTGGAACAGCCGTTCCTCGTTCACTCACAAGCCCATCCTTATCGTGGACGACAAGAATGTGAGCTTCGACGACCTGGCGGATCGGGTCCAACGGTTAACCGGTGCGTTGCGCGCGCGAGGCATCGGCACGGGAGATCGCGTCATTCTGGCGATGAACAACTGTACGGAATGGGTCGTCAGCATTCTTGCCGTTCTTGGCGCGGGCGCGATCTGCGTGCCGACCAATCCCGGCCTGCGTCCGCCGGAGATGTGCAACATCGCAAATCATTGCGAACCCAAGCTGGCCATTGTCGATGCCGAACTCGTTAGTCACTTCGCAGAAGCAAAGGTGAAATTCGATACCATCGTACGGGGCGGTGGTGGCACCAGTGATTGGCAGGCGGTTGTCTCCGGCGCCACACCCGATGCCTTTATTGCTGATGTCAAGGATAGTGATCCTGCTCTTATTTTTTATACCTCTGGTACGACGGGCGTCCCGAAAGGGGTTTTGTTGAGCCACGGCGCGGAGATATTTGCAGCGCAGATGGTGGCGAAACATCTTGCCATCACGTCATCCGATCGTTCGATTGTGATGGGTTCGTTGGCTTTTATCTATCCGTTGGTCATCAACGCACTCGCATCCATCGCCGGCGGGGCAAGTGTCGTGCTGCAGGACCGCTTTCACCCCGAGCTGGTTGCCAACGCAATTCGCAGCCATCGAATCACCATCATGATGGGCGTGCCGACGATGTATGTCATGCTGATCAGCTACGCCGATAAGGGCCAAGAGTGCGATCTTTCATCCGTTCGCGCAGCTTTCTCGGGTGGCGCGAGCTTGCCGGACGCGTTGGTCAAGCGGGCGAAAGCAAGCTTGGGTTTCAACATTTTTGATCTGTGGGGCATGACCGAATGCACGCCGGTCACGACGTTCGATCCAAAGCGCGAAAAGGCGGGGCAACCGGATTCATGTGGACGCGCGCTGCCGGGTTGCGCGTTCAAGATTGTCGACGACGATCTGAAGGAGTGTCCCGTCGGCACAATCGGCGAAGTCATGCTCACCGGACCGCTGACGATGACCGAATACTACAAGAATCCATCCGCCACCGCGGAAACGCTGATCGACGGATGGATACGTAGCGGCGATCTCGGAATGACCGACAAGGATGGCTTTTTATACATTGTCGGCCGAAAGAAGGATCTCATCATCCGCGGTGGTGCAAATGTCTATCCGGTCGATGTCGAGGAGGCGCTCTATACACATGAGGGCGTCGCCGAATGCGCTGTAATTGGAAGACCGGATGAAGTGTTCGGCGAAACGGTCAAGGCTTATGTAGTGAGGAAGACGACTGCCATAGACGTCGGCGAACTGATCGAACACTGCAAGACAAAGCTCGCCGATTATAAAGTGCCGAGCGAAATCGAATTCATCGACGAATTGCCAAAAGGTCCAACCGGGAAGGTTCTTCGCCGCGAATTGCGCGAGTGGTCGACCAAAACCCGACAATTGACGCAGCTTTGAAATCAGGATCGTTATGGGCCCGCTCGCAGGACTAAAAATCGTTGAACTGGCTGGCATTGGCGCGGGGCCGTATTGCGCGATGATGCTTGCCGATATGGGCGCGGAGGTCGTTCGTGTCGACCGACTGACGGCGTCCGGGCTGGGCGTTCCGATCGATGCCAAGTTCGATCTGCTGCTGCGGGGGCGGCGGTCTCTAGCGATCGATTTGAAGAGCGAAGCTGGGCGTGACACCGTGTTGCACATGATCGACCAGGCTGACGCGGTATTAGAGAGTTTTCGACCAGGGGTCGTCGAACGGATGGGACTTGGCCCAGACGTTTGCCTGCAGCGGAATCCGAAGCTGGTATTTGGACGGCTGACCGGCTGGGGGCAGGATGGCCCGTACGCGCAGATGGCAGGGCATGACATCAACTATATCGCGCTATCCGGCGTATTGCATGCGGTTGGCTCGCGCGATGGCCAGCCGGTGCCGCCACTCAATCTTGTTGGCGATTTCGGCGGCGGAGCGTTGTACTGCGCATTCGGAATTGTCAGTGCGCTGCTCCATGCGCAACGGACCGGGCAGGGCCAGGTTGTGGATGCTGCGATGGTGGATGGCGCCGCGGCATTGCTGACAATGGTGGTCGGATTCCAGCGCGGCGGAATCTGGTCGTCGCAGCGCGGGGACAATATCGTCGACGGAGGTGCACCGTACTATGCGACTTATGAAACGTCAGATGGGCGGTATGTTTCCATAGGTGCCATGGAAGACAAGTTTTATGATCTTCTTCTCTCGAAGCTTGGACTTGCGGATGATACGGGCATGCGACCGCATACGGACAGGTCGCTATGGGACTATCAGCGTGAACGATTCGAGGTCTGCTTTCTGACCCGCTCACGGGATGAATGGTGCGCACTGCTCGAAGGTACGGACACATGCTTTGCGCCGGTTCTGACAATTGAAGAGGCGAGCAGCCACCCTCATTTGAAGGCACGCCAAACTTATGTCGATCTCAATGGTGTGAATCAGCCGGCGCCAAATCCGCGTTTCAGCGCAACCAAACCCGAACCGTCGGAGCCGCCTGCTGAGCTTGGACAGCACAGCCGAGAGGTATTGGCTGACTGGGGCATTTCTCCGGAAGCGATTGAAAAACTTTGCCGATCGGAAGTCGTCTTTCAGTCTTCTTAGTTTATCGAGGTTCGTCCTAGAAGCTCAATGATTTCCAACTGCGGCAATTTTGTCGCCCATTTTCGCTGATCAGATTCGCCTGATGACGCATTGTGGAATGCCAACAAGAAAAGTAGGGCGGTTTAGTCGCGCAGTTTGAGTACCCGTAAAACCGACTGAAGATGCGGCTCTCTTATCGCTGCCGCAGCGCACAGTTGGCGCTGAGGACACCGGCTTGCCGCAATCAAGAAGTTTATCTTTCAGCCGCCGTGCGCGATAACGCTGCGCTGTCCGTCTAATCGGACATCGTGTTGGCAAGCATTCGCATCAGCCGGACCATATCGTCAAAATCTTCGCGCTTCCAATCGGCAAATTTGACCACGGCGATCTCCTCTCGCGCTGCGTCAAGCGCGTCTGTCGCCACTTTTCCCTGCGGTGTGATGATGGCCTCCCGCACTCTCTTGTCGGCTGCGCTCGAACGCCGGGTGACCAGGCCAAGCTCCTCAAGCCGTGCCACCTGCCGACTGACGGTGGTGTAGTCGCGACCGACGCGACCAGCCAGATCAACCACGCCGATTGGACCAAGTCGCTCAACCAAGACAAGCAGCGGGAACAGGGCGCGCTCAAGCGACAGGCCTGCCTTAGAGAGCAATTCAACGTCTCGTTCGGGGCGATTCATCATGCTCACGATCTCGATCAGCGAGCGGTGCAGCTCAGGTAGCAACTCGCGGATATGTGCATTATGCACTTTTTTTATTGACACGTCGATAATCTCCATTGATATGTGTATTATACACATTGGAGATTTAATATGGAAGAGCAAGGTAAACTTCAGGTCCTGATCTGCGGCGCTGGCGCGGCCGGGCTGACACTGGCAATTGATCTCGCGCGGCGGGGCTTATCCTTCCGGATCATCGAGAAGTTGGATCGCCCGTTCGGAGGTTCGCGGGGGAAAGGTATCCAGCCGCGCACACAGGAAGTTTTCGAGGATCTTGGTATCATTGATCGGATCGTGGCAGCCGGAGGACTCTATCCGGCGCTGCGCGAGTATTCCGAAGACGACAGCTATATCGAAAAGAGCATGGGTGAGCCGCGCGATCCGTCACCTGACGTGCCCTATTTCATTCCCCTCATGATCCCGCAATTCCGCACCGAGGAGGTAATGCGTGAGCGACTTGCCGAGTTAGGCCACCGAGTCGACTTCGGTTGCGAGTTGATCGGCTTCGAGCAGGAAGTAGGCGGCGTCCGCGCGCGTCTCAAGAAGGGTGCACGCGAGGAGCTTGTTCACGTCAGCTATCTTGTCGGTGCAGACGGCGGTCGTAGCTTTGTGCGGAGCGTACTCGGCATCGACTTTCCCGGCCAAGCGTTGGGAATGCGCGCCATCGTGGCGGACGTAGGATTGAGCGGACTCGACCGCGCAGCATGGCATCAGTTCAATAACGGCGACATGGCGCGGGTCGCCATGATTTGCCCGCTAGCGGGCACGGACCTCTTTCAAATTCAAGCACCGGTTCCTATGGAGGGCGATCCTGACCTTGCGGCGGAGGGATTGGAGCGAATGATTACGGAGCGAACCGGCAGAAGTGACATCAAGATAAGCTCTGTCTCATGGGCCTCGGCATATGTGATGAGCGCACGGCTAGCCGACCGTTATCGGGTGAACCGAACATTTCTCGTCGGCGATGCCGCTCATATCCATCCACCAACGGGCGGTCAGGGCCTGAACACCAGCGTGCAGGACGCTTACAACCTTGGTTGGAAATTGGCGGCGGTCCTGTCTGGAGCGCCCGATGCACTTCTCGACACCTACGAGGAAGAGCGACGCCCGATCGCAGCGGACGTGCTCGGCCTTTCGACCCGGTTGCTTGCCGGCCACCGCCGGCAAGGGGGGATGCGGCGCGGCGGTGACACACACCAACTCGATATCGACTATTCAGGATCTTCGCTGTCGTACAATGGCTCGGCGCGCGATGCCCGCTTTCACGCCGGCAAACGGATGCCCGACGCTACGTTGACTGGCGCCGCCGGACAACCTCGCCGGCTGTTCGATGTGCTTACTGGCCCGCACTGGACCCTGCTTATGTCGGCGCAGGACTACCGTCCGGCCGTGGCTGCACGTGAGGGGTTGCGAGCGGTCACCGTTGGCCACCGGGCGGAACTGCGAGATCCGTCGAACGAACTCGGTCTGACCGAGGGTGGCTTCCTGCTTATTCGTCCGGACGGATATGTGGGTGCCACCTTCGACGCGACCGGCTGCCATAGTGTCAACGACTATCTGGCGAGGTGTTTCCCTCTGCCGACGCCTGAGCGGCAATAGTGATGGCGAACGCGCAATGTCTTGCTGCGCGGATGCCCATCGCATCACATCTCCAGCATCGGCTAATGGGCCGACGTGATGCTCACGAATAGGATAGAGAACACTTTCGATCAGAAGCTGGGTGCGACGACACTCTACTTTGCGCCCGGCACCCCACTGCGAGTTCTTTAACGGCAAACTGCGCGATGAGCACCTGAACGATTGAATCTTTTTTGCCTGACGGAGGCCACTGTCGCTGTCGAACAATGTCGCCGGAAGAGCTCCTTCTGGATCGGAGCGCAGCAATGCAGTAATCTCTATCCTGCTGGTCTAAAATAATCTCAGGTCAGTAGCGATGCAGTAGTCTCTATCCCGCTGGTCCAAAATATCCGTCAGGTCAATGGCTGGATGCGGATCAGCAAGCCCAAATTATGAACGATACGGGATGCAGTATTGGTCCAATTTCGAGTGGCTGTTTCACGGCAATTGTCTCACCCGAAGGCCAGCTAATGGGCGAGCCGTTGCGTTCAGGTGAGGGCGTTGTAATCGCCGATCTTGATTTTTCCTTGATAGATAGGCGCAAACAGATGATGGATTCACGCGGTCATTATAATCGCCCCGAGCTTCTCAGCCTGCTGATCGATCGCACGCCTTCCATGCACGTTCACGAGCGTCATTTCGCGTCTGGACTTGTTGAGAAAAGCGAGATCGCCCATCTGCCTTATACCTAACCTAGATCGGGCCGATCGTGTTTACGCGCGCCGGGGTGCATCCATGGTGCATCATAGATGCGAGCCATAGAACCTACGGAGCCGACCAATTTTCGTCGTTGCATTCGGTGGATTTATCTGTAGCGGCCAAAGCTCTTTAATGTTCCCGGCCGGAAATTTTCTCAAGGATGACGTCGGCATCGCGACAGAGATAATCACGATATCCCGTGAAGCGGCTGCGGCACAGGGATTTCCTCCGCCGGCATCGTCTCTCGTCGCCCTGAAGTTACAAATTTCCCTGTAAATTTCCTGTTAGCAGCGAATTTCGTTGATTTCACTCGTCCCGGCGTCATTTCGTCGACCCATTGCCGCGCCTTCGCAATCGCGCACCCGTATCCGACATTTCGGAAAGTCGAAAAAATTCCATAGCAAGATATCAACTGGCCTTACTTCGGCTCTAGCAGAAGTGCTGGGGGTCTATCCTTACGCATTTTCGTGTAGGTCAGGTGATAGCGCATGTCATGCGGATCGATTGCCTCATGGCAGTGATGACACGCCACGACAGGATCGAAGTCTGCCCCGCAATCCAGATGATAGAGAATCAAAGGCTTCTTGAACCCTAGCCAGCGATCCCCCCACCTCAACATCTGGATGAGCGGAAGGTATAGATCGTGTCCGGCCATCGTCAGCTTGTATTCGTATCTCTCGGGAACGTCTTGATATCTGACCCGCTTAAGAATTTTTTGAGACACGAGTCGGTTGAGTCTGTCCGTCAGGATGTTTGATGCGATGCCGAGCCGTTCCTGCATGATGTCGAACCTGCGAACACCAAAGAACATTTCTCGTACCACTAGAAAGGTCCAGCGATCCGCCAGGATTCCAAGTGTGCGGGAGACGGACGAGGGGCGTCCTCGCTCAAATGTTTCAACGCCGCCGGTGCGCCGGCGTTGCGGCGTGGCGGTTGCGTGCGAAACGCCCGCGCCCGGCCCGTCGCGATAGGTGACCCTCAGCGCGTCGACCGGTTTGCGGCAAGCTGAGCAGATTGTCTCGGGATGGCATTGGTGCCCACATGTTGCATGGACAAGGTTCAGAGGCGGCGGTTCATCGCCCGTCAGCCAATCGTCGCCGAAACGCAGCATCGTGAGCATAACGAGATACAAGTCCATGCCGCGCTCGCTCAGGCGATACTCAAAGCGCGCGCTGCCGGCGAGCGGGACCCGCGACAGGACCTCGGCTTTGACCAACTGTGTCAGGCGGTCACTGAGCGTGCTGCGCGGCATGTGCAGCACAGCTTGTACCTGATCAAAACGCCTTGCGCCGAGATAAACTTCTCTCAGTACGAGGAACGACCATGGGTCGGACAGAATCGTCAGCGTGCGGTCAACGGAGCAGTTGCGGACCGTCGGGCGCTCGGGGGCAGCCTTGGATGACGGCGAGCGGGAGACGTTACTCTTGGACGAGGTGCGCGCCATGCATCCGTTCCTGGCTCGATACGGCCGGTGTTAATCGCGCCGCTCTGCCAATGCTTGCGCGAGTTGGTTAATCACATTGCGATCGACGTGAATGCTACTGGTCTGGTGCTTGCCGAACAGATAGCCGATCGCCGCTGCAACGACGAGAAGGACACCGCTCATAAAGTCTGGCGATACCTGCGTGCCGCTGTCCGGCCGTACGTTTGGCAACGCGCCACCGGACAGATACCAGTATGCGCCGACTGCAGCGAGCAACAGGACAACGCCGATCGACTTCACGTGCCTGAAGATTCCCGGCGTGATATCCATTGGCTGCGGAGCAGGGCGCGGTCGGCGAACTGCCTGACGCGGAGCGTTTTGCGCGGGCGATGTTGCTGTGTTCGCAGATGCCGTTGAATCAACACTGCCCAGAATCGGCGCGCCGTCGCTGTACTGCGATTCGATTTCCACGGCAAAACGTTTGAAGAAAAGTCCCGACATTTGTTTGGCGGTGGCATCGATCAGCCGGCCGCCCAGTTGCGAGAGCTTCCCGCCGACCTGCGCCGACACCTGGTAGTGCAGGATGGTGTCATCGCCGTCCTGTTCCAGACGCACAATAGCGCTTCCTTTGGCAAAGCCTGCGACGCCGCCCTGACCTTCGCCCGCGATACGATAGCCGTTCGGTGGATCGAGATCCGACAGTGTTACAGCGCCCTGGAATTTAGCGGTGACAGGACCGACCTTTATCAGCGCTGTTGCCGCCATTTGAGTGTCGGACGATTTGACCAACTCCTGGCAACCGGGAATGCAGGCCTGCAGGACTGCCGGATCATTAAGAGACTTCCACACGATTTCGCGGCTTGCGGGAATTCGCTGCTGGCCTGTCATATCCATGATGCTGTCTCCTTGAACCTCGCGCGGCTCGATCGTTGGCGCACGCAAGCCCGTGCTTTTTGATTGACGTCGAGGCGATCTTGACATGCCTTAACATAGTCTAATAATGCAAGTCACTACAGAGACCAAAAGAATCTTGGGGTCGCAACGCAAACCGGGCGGATCGGGAACCTTTATATGAAGCCGGCATCGTTTGATTATGTTCGCGCTGAAAGCGCCGAACACGCTGTGCAGGCGCTTGCGGCCGCGGGCGGCGACGGCAAGATCATAGCAGGTGGCCAGAGCCTGATGCCGATGATGAACTTTCGTC
>JAGVII010000501.1 GCA_020056155.1 Afipia sp. | reverse complement strand
TAGAGCACCAGACTACGAATCTGGGGGTCAGGAGTTCGAATCTCTTCGGGCGCGCCATTTATCAATTAATTCAGCTAGTTATGTCGCGAAAAAATCGGCGACCACGCGCCCGTGGATTTTGGGCGCGTGGGGTATGGGCTGGGGTGTGGTGGAATGGCTAGTGCAATCGGAGGGGCCGCAATCCGAAGCAGCCAACGATGATGTCTAGTCGCGGCTGATTGCATTGCGTTAGGGTTAGCCGGGGTTGATCGAACTAGGCCGTTAGGATGGTTCGCGGGGGAAATATTCTGATCGTTGGCGCGCTGATCGTCGGCGCGTATTCGCTTGGCGCTAGACAGGACACCGTGAAGCACGTTGCGCCGCTCTCGCTCGTCCAAACACCAGCACAGGGTGTCCTGGTTGCTCCCGTGCCAACGCAGGCCCCGCCGAAAACGAAACTGGCATCGGTGCCAGATTCAAAACAGCCATTGTCGCTCGCCCCGCCTCCGCCGGTTGAACAGCCGAAGACGAGGCAACCGACTACAACTAAACAGAAGGTCGAAACGGCTTTAACCGCTGCGGCTATCGCAGCGTTGATCGTGACCGCTAGCAGGCAGGCGTACTATGCGACGGGCAGGCCGTGCGCCTGTCCGGATGATCGGATGCGGAATGGCAGGGCGTGCGGAAGTCGAAGCGCCTATAGTCGCCCGAGCGGCGCGCAACCGTTGTGCTCCACTAGCGATGTTTCAGCGAAAATGATCGAAGAGTATCGAAGCAAAATTGCACGGCGCTAACTCAAATCCATGGATGTGCGTCTAAGAGCCGGGCCTAGACCACCGGCAAATGCGAGTCGCGTTCAATTACCCGACCCGCCGAATGGATTAAGGAATCGAAAGGGGCTAAGTTGGACAGGTTGTCCGACAGGTGCTGGCGTTGGTGCCTTCTTCGCCCGAGGAGCTTTTGCGGGGGGTTGAGGAGCTTGGTTTGGCTGCGTAAGTGAAAATTCACTGGCTTGTTGCGGAGCCGACTTGCGCAGTCGAATCTCAATCCGCCTTCGTTGCTTGATGTCGAGCGGTTGAGAGTTTACGGCCAATGTCTCGTCTGTATTTATCAACTGTGCTCCCGACAATGGAATGATCTTATAACTTCCAAGTGTCGGGACCTGTCGCAGAACGCTAACAACCGATACAGCGCGAGCCAGTCCTAAACCGGCGTTGTCCGCAGGCTGCAAGGAGGCTACTGGCGCTGCGTTAGTCAGCACTGAGGAAAGGTCGCGATCCAAGTTGGAAGATCGTAAACCAACTGGCTGCTCATCCGTATGTCCAACCACCTCAATTACGTCTACGTCGTAAAGCTTGATGTTCTTGATTATCTCTTCTGGTGTCTTTTGCAGAAGCGCATCTCGGAAAGGTTCTGACAACTCAGCACTGCCACTCTTGAAATAGTACCCCTGAGCCTCGCTTAAGCTTATTATAGGCGGCCAACGATGCCCGTCATTGGTTGCACTAACACCCTTTCGAACAGCATCAACTAGCCCGGCTTCGAGTTTTGAAGCTTGCTCGCTGGGCAAGAGGCGCGCCAGCTTTGCTAACAACGCTGCGTCCGCCTTAGCTTGTTGAGGATCGATCCCAGTGTCCTTCAGCTTCGGCGGCTCTAAAAGCTTCTGCTTGGCCGCTTGGCGTGACATGCCGCGCTTCTCCAAGTCAGAGACGAATGATCGATCATCCACTAGTTCCCGCCAAAACTCATCAATGGAAGCTGTGCTCTCGGCCTCGATGGATTTTTTAAACCGCTCGTAAAGCTCTGGATATTTCTCAAGGGCGGATACAAAACGCTGCTCACGGCCCGTAAGCATTCCAGCATCGTGGAGTTTCTTTTCCAGATCGTCATTCTTGTTTTTTTCGGTCCGCAAGAAGGTGGCCATCGCTATCAAAAGACAGAAAACGAGCAAGAGCATTATCTCGGCCATAGTCAGCCCGAGTACGAGACCTTGGCGATAAGACGATCCCTGCCGACCTATAGAACCTTCTCGTTCTTGAGCGGTCACGTTGCTGCCTTCGGATCGATATTGCTCCGAGTGTGAGGCTCGCGGACATCAGAAGATTCTGGGGTTCGTCCCCACGGTCCCCCACCACCCGTCTGAATCGAACGGGCCTCGGTTCTCCGAAAATCCTCTGCAAGTTTAGAAAGAGCAACTGCTATCGATTGAGCCTGATCAGAGTTCTGATGCATCAAGCCCGACTGTGCCTCAACGCTTTTGTCCAGCGCATTGATAGCGCGCGTCAGACCTTGGATCATCGGTTGCAGTTTGATCTCAATGACATTGTCTGGCGTCTGCATAGATGTCAGTTTTGCAATGAGAGCGTCGATAGCTTTTGTGATTTTTGCCGTGCTTGCCGACAGACTCTCGACTTGGTTCGACATGTCACCTGCCGCCGCCTCAATCGTATCTGCGACTTGGCGGTTCAAGTTCGTGATCGTTTCGCCGGAGGCCTTATAGGCATCCTCGATAGGTTTGTTTGTTGTTTTGGCAAAATCCGCAAGCTGCGTAGAAATTTTATCTTTAGTGTTAGCGACTAGCTCTTCCACCTCTGCAATGGTGTCGGAGATGGATTGTTGGCATGCACGCCGAAAATAAGCAAAATCAAGAACCGAGCCATCTAGCTCGCGCTTTACGCGCCTTGATGCCTCGGCAAGCTCCAAGCGCGCAGTGGCTTCAACTTCGACAGGATCACGTCGCATCTGATTGAATAAAATCCGCAACGTAATGCCTGCGATGGTTGAAGCGATAGCGATGCCGAAATTCTGAACAATTTGCTCGGCCGATTTCTCAGCGGAAAATTGGTATAGCGAAACTGCCAGACTAGTGAGCGTAAACAAAAATCCCATGTAATAGAGATTGTCTCCGGACTGATCATCTCGAAGACGGAAAAGCCTTGCGATCCCAAGCAGCGCGGCATAGGCGATCATAATCAGAACAGGAACTGAAGTGACCAGCACTGCGCTCAACGTATACAATTTGGCTAAAACGATGTAGCCGCTACCAAACAATACAACGGCAAAGAATAGTATCCCGCTCAGAAGGCCTGTTGGGATTTTGGAAAGGCTTCTCATGGCTAGGTCCCCTGAAGTCGGACTATGCGAACCGAGCCGCTCATGTTGTCTGTAGCCCATTTCTTCCAAAATGCCGGATGGCCCACCGCGTCCAACTTAACGTTGGCGCGTGTGACGTATCTAATGTCTAGGTTCGCGCCGCGAAGGTCTGTGCGAAACTTGAGATAGGCTTTGGAGCGTTGAAACCTCTCGTAGCTTAAATCACCTTTGCCGGGATATTGGCTGTATTCACCTGTCGACTCGATCATGTCCGAAATAATCACCAATTCCTTGGGGACATTCGTAGCAACTGCGCCAGTGAAGTCCTGAATGGCAATGTCCTGAATTGCCGCCATGATCGGTGAACTGTTGGCCTTGACCTCCGACAAACTATTCTCGATTGCAGCAATTGCGGGCTGCTCGAAACTTTTTCTCCATCGCTCTTTTGCCAACTCTGGCGACGCGGTCCATTCGCTTAACCCCGCGCCGCTTCCCGGGTTGCACTTCGAGAAGATGGACCGACTCTTCACACCCGGGATGTCGAGACCCTTAATATCTAGCCGATAGTAATCCGGAAGTGATCGAACGATGTTCTTGACGATAATAAGCGCCTCGTCTTTTGTCGCCCTGGGCAAGTCGTCTGAGGTATCGATCAGAACTACGGTAATGCCTTTCGGCCCATCAATTGGGCAAAGCGAACTAGCGTCAAGTCGTGGAATCTTCTCTTTTGTTAGATAGAGGTAAGAAAGCCCAGCAAAGGCAGATACTGAAACCAGCATCAACGCGACACCCAATGCAATTCCGGTCGCATTGCCCTGTGAACGCGCTCTACCGCCCCGCCGCCGTCTGCTCACGGAAGTTTCTCCGGAATCATCCGATCGATCTCGCTGTAAGAATGGACAGCGTCGTCGAACGCCTTATGTATTGCCAATATTTCGTCTTTAAGGAATTTCTGGCTCTCCTCAATGCTGCGTTCGAGTCGCTCTCCTACGGTGGAATTGGAGGCCGTCATGCGGGGCTTTATCAGCTCCATAGCGTAAGACGACGTAAAATACTCAGGAGCCGCTGTACTTCGCGCTTTCTGATTTGCCTCGCGGTAGATTGCGAGCAATGACTGGCATATCCTCTCGATCTGCTTTTGATGCGCTAAAAATCTATCAAGAAGCCTGCCCCGTGCCTCCGTGAGTGCGTGAAACTCGCTTCGCCTTACAGAAAGGTCTCTAGCCGCTCCGTTCATCGCCTCGCTGGCTTCATCGCGGATGTCGCGAAGATTGTCTATCAAACTGGCTTTCGCATCTGTGTATTGCTTGCTTGCAGCATTCCATCGCTTTTCCAGCCCACCGTAACCAATGTATGGGTCGAAGAATAAGAATCCATCAGCCATTGCTATCGCTGAAAAAAGCAGCCCGATGCCGAAGAACACCCACGAATTTACATCAGTTAGAGCGAGCGGCGCATTGAACATCCTGGTCAGAACGTCTGTCCCGATCCCTCCGTCAAATGAGGGCGGCATCTCTCGCAAATGAGCGAGTGCTAGATTTAGTAAGACGGCGAATGCGAGATAGATCGCAAGCGCAAAAAAGCCAACCAACTTTACCAGTACGTTGCGTCTGACTAAGAGGCGTATAGGCACTAGTCCCAAAAGAAAACTCGCCATGATATTGAGCGCGGCAAAACTGACAGCCTGAACGAGACCGCCTAGATAACCTTCGGTACTTGACCGAGCTAAGAATCCTCCATTGACGATAACCTCCAACGCAAAGAGGATGCTGAGGAGCCCTATCTTTAAAACAAATTTGCCAGTGCTCGTTTGATGTGCTGGGCGAGTTAGTCTGTGCTTCTGGCGAAATTCATCTCGCTCTTTTTCGGACTCATATAGCCGTCTGCGCAGAGCGTAAAGCTCGTCTCGTCCGAGAGCAGCCTCCGCGTTAAACTCACCAACGGCTTGTGGCGCTGCCTGCTGAATGACAGAAAACCGCCCCTCAAAGTCAAGTGCGGCTGTCCGATCATCATAGGTTTCAAGGTGCTGCTGGAAGAGTGCATGTGAATCCTGCTTGTGAGACTCCAGGCGTTCAATGATGCGATGCTCAACATCGTCGTAGGTTACAGAGTTGCTTGGTGGCCTTTCTGCGGAGCCTCGCTCGGTGCCAAGCTCAACTAACCGGATGTCCGCCGCGAGTTTTTCGGCATCCAGTTCAAGAAAAACCTGGGTGGAGGGTTTGTAGGGATGCTGTTGCTCGCCCAGCAGAGCAACAAGACGCCCGATGGCTTTTCGCGCGTTCGATGAACTAGCCATTATTAATAAGAATCCACTCTCGGCCCAAAATCAGAAATCACTTGAGGCGAAGGGTGTCGAACAATCTAGCCTTTGGAGCGAGTAGCCAACGTGCTGGCTTATCTCTCCTTCATTCAAAAGGGGGGCGGACGGCTTCGGACGCGTGTCATTGCGATCCGGTCTGCTGGCGACCCCTCCCGGCTAATTTGCAGTAACCCCGTG
>JAGVII010000686.1 GCA_020056155.1 Afipia sp. | reverse complement strand
CTGATCGGCATGTGGGTGCAGTTGCTGAAGCTGCCCTACAATATTCTGTTTCCGATGATCCTGCTGTTCACCATCGTCGGCGTGTATTGCAGCAGCAACAACGTCTTCGATGTCTACGTGATGGTCGGATTCGGCGTCATCGGTTACCTGATGCGCAAGTTCGGATACGAACCGGCCCCGCTGGTTCTTGCATTCGTGCTCGGACCGCTGATGGAGAACAACCTGCGCAAGTCGCTGATCCTGTCCCAGGGCGATCTGATGACATTCGTGCAGCGTCCGATCTCGGCGGTCTGCCTCGTGGCGGCCGCGATCCTGCTGATCGCACCACTGCTGCCGGCGCTGCGCAAGAAGCGCGAGCTGGTCGCGCTGGACGAGGGGGCCTGATCGGCTAACGGTTTATAAAGCGGACTTCGGATTTGGGACACTGGCGAATGGAACTTTTTCGGCGTTCTGGCGTCATCATGACTGCGGCACACGGGGGTGCCGCTTGCAGCCCCATGATTGAAGCGAATGGTGTTCGATCCAGAAAGAGTTCGGCAAAATAATTTGCGCGGAGGGACGTCGCCGTGGAGTCAGCGGCTCACGGAGGCCGTTCGACCGTCCGTCGACCGGGATTTCCGCTGTGAAATTCTCGTTGTCGGCGCCGGCGTCACCGGCTCGCTGGCGGCAGAGCATCTTGCGTCGCAGGGTCATGAGGTCTGTATCATCGACCGGCAGCGCCCCGGCCTCGGCAGCACAATGGCGAGCACCGCGATGCTGCTGTGGGAGATCGACAGTTCCCTGAACGATCTCACCGCCATGTACGGATTCGAGCACGCGGCGAACGTCTATCGCCGCAGCTTCAGTGCGGTCAGCGGGCTGGCCGAACTGGTGAATACGCACCAGCTCGCATGCGGCATGCGGCACAAACGCTCGTTGTATCTGGCCGCCGGCAAAGTCGGCGCGCGCGAACTGCAGGCCGAACACGCGCTTCGCATGCGCGCGGGGTTGCCCGGCGATTACCTGGATCACCTGACGCTGCTGGAGAAGTTCGGCCTCTACCGGGAGGCGGCGATCCACTCGATAGGTTCGGCCGACGCGGATCCGCTGTTGCTGTGCCAGGCACTGCTGGCGATTGCGACGCTGCATGGTGTTAAAATCTTCGATGCCAACGCGGAGAATTACGACAGCAGCGGGCGGGCGGTCGTTGTCGAACTCGACAGCGGTCATGTGATCGAGGCGAAGCAGGTCGTTCTCGCGACGGGCTATGTGATGCCCGAATTTCTCACCTCCAGCCTTCACAGGATTTCGTCGAGCTGGGCCGTCGCGACACCTCCCCAGCCGGCCGGCGCAATCTGGCGCGATGGCGTGCTGATCTGGGAGGCCTCCGAGAATTACAGCTATGCACGCACGACGCGGGACAACCGGATCATCATGGGCGGCGAAGACGACGATCAGGTGATCGAGCCCGAGGCACGCGACAAGTTGATGCCGGCGAAGGCGGAGACCATCCTGCGCAAGCTGAACGGGCTATGGTCGCATGCCGAGCCGGTGGCGGAATTCGTATGGTCCGGAACGTTCGGCACCACAACGGACGGATTGCCGCTGATCGGGCGTGTGCCAGGTCATCCGCGCATTCATGCAGCCTACGGTTACGGCGGAAACGGCATTACCTACAGTTATCTTGCTTCGCGTATCATCGCCGCGTCGATTGCCGGCAACTATCAGCCGTGGTTCGACCATTTCGCGATCGATCGAGATGCGCCCAAGGCCGTGGCGTAGTTGAAAAAGAAAAACCCCGGCACGTTGGCCGGGGTTTCGCTGAAAGCAATGTCGACAGCGTCAGCCGCCAACGCCCTTCTCCTTGAAGTACTTCAAGGCGCCCGGATGGAAGGGGACGGGTGAACGCGTCTGGATCTGATTGTCCAGCGAGAAGCTCAGGGCTTCCTTATGGACCGCCACGAGGTCGGCTTTCTTCTCCACGAGCGTTTTCACGATCTTGTAGGCGTCATCGTTGCTCATCTTGTCGCCGGTTACGATCAGGTTCCAGACTTCGGCAATCTTGTTCTCCTTGTCGTAGCCTGGATATGATCCCGCCTTGATCGTGCTGGCAGTGTAGAGCTTGCCGTACTTCTCGTTCATCTTGTCGACGGTCTCGCTGTGGTCGACGAGTTTCATTTTCACGCCCGGGGTTGCCGCGAGATCGGTCACAGCGGCCGTCGGGATGCCGCCAACCCAGAAGAAGGCGTCGATTTTTCCGTCCTTGATAGCGTTAACCGATTCAGCGACGCCGAGTCGTTCGCGCTTCATGTCCTTGTCCTTGTCGAGACCGGCAGCCTCGATAACCCGGAACGCCATCACTTCGGTCGCACTGCCAGGCGATCCCGTCGAGATGCGCTTGCCTTTCATATCGGACATCTTCTCGATGCCGGTGCCTTCCACGGTCACGACGTGCATGCGGTTCGGATAAACCACAAGGAGCGTCTGCAGCGGGATCTTGCCGCTCTTGAACTTGTCTTCGCCCTTGTAGGCATTCAGTGCGGCGTCGGCCATGGTGAAGCCCATCTCGCTCTGTCCGGTGCCGATGAGTTTCAGGTTATCAACCGAGCCGCCGGTGACTTCGGCGGTGGCCTGCACATTCGGCAGATTCTTCGACAGGACGTTCGCAACTGCGCCGCCGAGCGGGTAGTACACGCCGCCGGTGCCGCCTGTTCCGATCGCCATCGTCTTCTGTTGTGCATGGGCGGTCAGCACCAAGCCAGCGGACAGCGCGACGGCAAGTAGAGCAGCAATTTTTGTCGTTCTCGTCATTCCAGTGTTCCTCCCTGTGAAACGTTCAGGCCGGTCGTTGAATTGCCGGTCCCTTGGCTTGCCATAATAGTACCCCCAATCCGATCAGGACACCGGGTACATAAGTATAAGAGATATCGCGACCAATCGCCGCTTCGATCAGGGCCTCGATCAGGCTCGGGAAAACCAGCAGAAGCCCCGAGAGGATCAGCAGCCCCCGCTCGACCAACGTCGTTCGCCGCAGGATCCAGCCCTGTGCCGCCGTGGCCAGCGCCATCAGGCCGAGAGTGGTTTTGAGGGTGATTTCGGCGACGTCGACCCACGAGCCGCCTTTCGGGATGTTGAGCAGCAATCCGACGCCCTGCGGGTCCAGTACGAACACAAACGGCACCAGGAACGCGGGCAGGGTGTATTTCCACGATTGCAGCGTGGTCTTGTAGGGATCGCCGCCGGTGATGGCGGCGGCGGCGAACGGCGAAAGCGCCGTCGGCGGCGAGACCTCGGACAGCACCGCATAGTAGAAGATGAACATGTGCGCGGCGTAGTCCGGCACGCCGAGCTTGATCAGGGCAGGAGCCGCGATCACGGCGCAAATGATGTAGGACGCGGTGACAGGCACGGCGAGCCCGATGATCCAGACGATCAGCGCTGTGTAGATCGCCGTCAGCAGCAGGCTGCCGCCGGCATAGGCAATCACGATCGATGAGAATTTCAGGCCGAGCCCCGTCAGTGTCACGATGCCGACGACGATGCCGGCGCATGCGCAGGTCGTGGCGGCATTGAGCGCGCCGATCGATCCGTCAGCCAGCGCACGCTTCAGCTTCGGCGGCATCAGCGCGGTATCCTTGCGCAGGAAGCTCAGCGCGAACGTGGTGATGATCGCATAAAACACCGACAGCATCGGTGAATAGCCGATCACCATGAAGACGACGACGGCGATGAGCGAGATGAAGTGGAATCCGTAGCGCCTGGTCATTGTGCCGAGCGCCATCTCGGGCTTGAAGTTGACATCGCGAGCGCCAAATTTCTTGGCGTCGAGTTCAACCATGATGAGAAGCGACAGGTAATAAAGACAGGTCGGGATGGTCGCCATCCAGATCACGTCGAGGTAGCTGATCTTGAGAAACTCCGCGATCAGGAAAGCCGCAGCGCCAAGCACCGGCGGCGACAAAATGGCGCCGAGTCCGCCCGCGGCGAGCAGGCCGCCGGCCGCGTTTTTCTCGAAGCCGGCCTTCTTCATCATCGGATAGGCGACGGTGCCGATCATGACCGTCGTGGCGACGCCGGAGCCGGACGGTCCGCCGAGCAGAAACGATGACAGCACCACGGTGCGTCCGGCGCTGTTCGGCTTGCCGCCCATCATCGCAAGCGAAAAATCGATGAAGAACTTTCCGGCGCCGGATTGCTGAAGAAACGCTCCGAAAATTGTGAACAGGATAATCAGTGTTGCGGACACATCGACCGCGACGCCGAATATGCCTTCGAGCGTGATGAAGAGATGACCGACCAGGCGCGGCAGGTCGTAGGCACGATGCGTCCACGGCGCAGGGAAGTACGGGCCAAGCATTGCGTAGGCGATGAACAGGATCGAGACCACCGGCATGATCGGTCCGGTGGTGCGGCGTGTCGCTTCAAGCACGAGAACGATGAAGATCACGCCGACGATGACGTCCCAGCGGTCGGGCGTCGTGGCGCGATCGGTGAAATCGTCGCCGCCCCACAACGCATAGACGATGGTCGCAATGGCGAGAATGCCGGGGATCACATCCCACCAGCGCACGCGGTTGCGAAACCGTGCGGCCACCGGAAACAGCAGGAAGCTGAGCAGCAGTGTAAACGCGACGTGGGTGTAGCGCAGTTCCTGGGTCGGAACGATGGCGTAGGCCGCGTAGAGGTGAAACAGGCTCAT
>JAGVII010000814.1 GCA_020056155.1 Afipia sp. | reverse complement strand
TTCATCTCGACGAGATGCGCAACCTCATGTGCCGCAAGGTAATCCAGCACATAAGGTGGCGCGAGAATAAGCCGCCACGAGAACGACAGCGCGCCCGCGGAGGTGCACGATCCCCACCGGCTCGATTGATCGCGGATGGTGATGCGCTTCACCTTGACGCCGAGCACTTCGGCATAGCGATGCGAGGCTTCGGTCAGCGCACGGCGGGCTTCGCGCTTGAGAAAGTCATGAATGCGGCGATCAATGAACTCGGCATCACCCGCGACGCAGAGAATCTTGTCGCCGCTGTCGCGTGTTTCCGGCCACACGGTTCCACGCACGCCGGCGCGATGAACGATCCGGTGCAAATTTCCGCGCAACGGCACCGATGTACCGGGTGAAAATGGCGCGGCTTTCGGCAAACCACCGAGACGCGCGGCGATCCAGGCGCCGTGACGCTGCGCGAAGTCCTTGGCTTCAATCAGATTTCCGCGCGGAGGCATGGTGAGAATCGCTTCGCGCCTGCTCGGATGAATGCGCAACGTGTAACGGCGCGCGCGGCGGTGCCGCCGCAACTGAATCGTGTAGATCGATGAGCCGATTTTGACCGCGAGCGTGCGCGGTTCGGTGGGGCGGCGATATAGAAGAGCGCGAAAGGCCATGTCAGCGGGTCCGGACAGCAGGAATTTGCCGGGATTCTGCCATATCCGCCGCCAGTGGAATTCATCGGCGCAAAAACAAATCATTTGCCCAATATATCGTACTTTTAAGGGCTTAGCCTCCTACATGCGGGGGCATGAAACCTGAAATTTTGATTCATTTCTAAGCCGGACCCGGCTCCGGAAAGTGCCGCCGGAATTCACTCCGCCGCCGCAATTGAAGAGGGGGGAATCGATTGCGAATTCAGAGGCTTAGGGCGCTCGGGGGAGACTCGGGAGTACAAAGCTCCAGAATCCCCCATAAATGGGGCTTTTCCGCCCCGAAAGCCTGAAAAAGGCTTATTCCGCCGCCGCCAGAGCCCGCTTGGCCTGGGTCGACGAATGCATGAAATCCGAGATTCGGGGGACGATTTCCGATTTGAAGCGGGAGCCGTTGAACACGCCGTAATGGCCAACGCCCTTCTGCACATAGTGCACCCGCCGCGCGTCCGGAATCGAACTGCAGAGGCCGTGAGTGGCTTCGGTCTGTCCCAAACCGGAAATGTCGTCGTTCTCGCCTTCGACCGTCATCAGCGCAACACGCTCGATCTTCGACGGATCGACCGGTTTGCCGCGATGCTTCATCTCGCCCTTCGGCAGAGCGTGTTTCACGAACACCAGATCGACGGTCTGCAGGTAAAATTCGGCCGTGAGATCCATCACCGCCAGATACTCGTCGTAGAACTCGACATGCTTGTCGACGAGGTCGCCGTCACCTTTGACGAGGTTGCTGAACAGGTTCTTGTGCGCGTCGACATGGCGGTCGAGGTTCATGCTCATGAAGCCGGTGAGCTGAAGGAAGCCCGGATAGACATCGCGCATGAAGCCCGGATGCGGGAACGGCACCTTGGTGATGACGTTGTTGCGGAACCAGTCGATCCCCTTCTGCTCGGCGAGATCGTTCACGCCGGTCGGATTGCGGCGGGTATCGATCGGTCCGCCCATCAGCGTCATCGACGTCGGGAAATAAGGATCTTTCTCGGCTTCCATGATCGACACTGCGGCGAGCACCGGCACGGACGGCTGGCACACAGCCACAACATGCACGTCGCCCTTGAGCGCGTGGATCATCTCGATCACGTAATCGACATAGTCGTCGAGGTCGAAGCGGCCCTGCGCAACCGGCACCATGCGCGCATCGGCCCAATCGGTGATGTAGACGTCGTGCGCAGGCAAGAAGGCTTCGACCGTGCCGCGCAGCAGCGTCGCGTAGTGTCCCGACATCGGTGCGACGATGAGCACGCGCGGATGCGGCGCGCGCAGCGGGCGGGTGAGCTTGCGCTCGAAATGCAGCAGGCGGCAGAACGGTTTTTCCCAGACCGTCTTGATCTCGACGGGAACCCGCATGCCGTTGACTTCGGTGTCGTGCAGTCCCCATTCCGGCTTGCCGTAACGGCGCGTGGTGCGCTCGAACAATTCGCAGCCGGCCGCTATCGATTTTCCGAATTCGGTGCTGGCGAGCGGATTGAACGGGTTCTCGAACCACAGCTTCGTCATGTCGGCCACCGCCCGCGCCGGATTGAGCGAGGCCTGGCCCATCTCATACATCCAGTACATGGGCGTGGTCAGCGCTGGGCTGACCTCGGACGGCAGCTCTGGGGGTCTGCCAAATTCGCCTATCGGCATCGTGATTCCTCGATCTTGATGTCTCGTATCCGACGTTCGCCTCACTCTGCGGTACTTCCGAACAAACGCCGGATACGAACGGGACACTAGCAGTTGTGATTCTAGTGATCTTCGGTTCTGACATTCCTAACAAGGTATCGTCAGAACCGGATCACTGGTTTCGCGGCGCAGCATACTGTCGGGACTGCGACAATGCGTCAATCCGGCGAATCTACCGGCCAGACCGTTAATCGAGGGGCAGCCCCTGTTTTCCGGCGCTATTCGCCGCTCTGGATCAGGGATCCGTGCTTTCGGGCGCTCTTGAGCAGCAGCAAAAAGGCCACAGTGGAAACGGCAAACAAAGCCACATTGATCGCGAGCGCCTGAATCATCAGGTCGGCGCGGAACTCGCCGTCGATCAGCAAGGCCCGCATGCCCTCAAAGACATATGTCGGCGGCAGCATCCACGCCACGACCTGAAGCCAATCCGGCAGCACCGAAACCGGATAGTAGACGCATGTCAGCGGTAGCAGCGCGAACATCAGCGTCCACGCCAGCCCCTCCGCGCCCATGCCGTTGCGAAGCACCAGCCCCGACGAGATCAGTCCGAACGACCAGCTCGTGAAGATCAGGTTGCAGAAGAACGCCACCAGCGCGAAGCCGAACCCGAACAGGTTGAACCCGAAGAAGGCGATGGCAAGTATCGTCATCGGAATAACGCCGACAGCCAGCCGCACCACGCTCATCACCATCAGCGAAATCAGATATTCGCTGACCTTGAGCGGACTCATCAGCAGGTTGCCGAGATTCTTCGACCACATCTCCTCGAGAAACGACATCGAAAAGCCGAGCTGGCCGCGGAACAGGATGTCCCACAGGATCACAGCGCCGATGAAGGTGCCGCCGGCCTTGGCGAAGAAGCCCGCGTTCTGCGAGATGTAGGCCTGCGAAAAGCCCCACGTGATCAATTGCAGCACCGGCCAGTAGACCAGTTCGAGCAGCCGCGGCCAGGACGACGTCAGAAGATACCAGTGACGCAGGATCATCGCGCCGATCCGGTGCAGGGCAATGGCGTTCGGATTGCCGTGGCGAAGCTCGACCCCGCTCATGATGCGGCCTGCTGCACGCGGCCGCGCGCCACATCGAGGAACACTTCTTCCAGCGTTGCGCGATTGTAGCGAGCAAGAATCGCGGCCGGACTGTCGTCGTCCTCAATACGCCCGCGTTTCATGATAATGACGCGGTCGCACAGCCGTTCGACTTCCAGCATGTTATGCGAGGCCAGCAGGATGGTGGCTCCACGCTCCTTGCGGTAGGCTTCGAGATGACTGCGGATCCAGTCCGCGGTGTCCGGATCGAGCGACGCGGTCGGCTCGTCCAGCAGCAGCAGCTCCGGCTCGTTGATCAGCGCCTTTGCCAGCGCGACCCGCGTCTTCTGGCCCGCCGACAGCTTGCCGCTGGGGCGGTCGAGGAATTCGTTCAGGTCGAGATCGGCGGCGAGCGAAGCGATCCGCTCCTTCAGGTTCATCACGCCATAGAGCCGGCCGAACACGTTGAGGTTCTGCCGCACAGTGAGACGGCCCGGCATGTCCACGTAGGGACTTTCGAAATTCATCCGGCCGAGCACCTCGGCGCTCTGCTCCGGCATCGCACATCCGAGCACGCTGACATGGCCCGAGGTCGGCGACACCAGTCCCATGATCATGGAGATGGTTGTGGTCTTGCCGGCGCCATTGCCGCCGAGCAGCCCCGTCACCGAACCGCGCGGAATCGTGAACGAGATATCGTCCACTGCACGCGTGGTCTTGTAGACTTTCACCAGCCGGTCGAGCCGGATCGCGGCGTCAGACAAAGCCGGACCGGACGGAGACGTAACGTGGGCTTGAAGCGAAGCGGTCATGACAGGCGTTCATTGAGCCAACCGCGCCCTGTCTGCAAGGGCCGGATTTGCAATGGTCCGATGTGGACGCCGTTTGTGATCGGCGTGGCCGGACGCTAAGACTAGCCCATGAGCGATCTCAGGTCCGATTTCCGTCACCCAACCCGCTACGTGCGCCTCGACACCATCCTGAGGCTGCGCTGGCTTGCCGCGCTTGGGCAACTGGCGACGATCTTCATCGTCTCCGAAGGCCTCGATTTCGATGTCCCGGTGATCCCCTGCGTCATCATCATCGGACTCTCGTCGCTCCTCAATCTGGTGCTGCAGATCAGGTTTAACCCGGTCCACCGCCTGGCGCCGCGCTACGCCGCGGCGCTTCTCACCCTCAACATCGCGGAACTCGCCGCCCTGTTGTTCCTGACCGGTGGTTTGCAGAATCCCTTTTCATTTCTTTTCCTTGCGCCGGTCCTGATCTCGGCAACGGCGCTGCCG
>JAGVII010000676.1 GCA_020056155.1 Afipia sp. | reverse complement strand
GCCGCACGTGACGGTGCCGGGCCTGGACACCAGCTACGTTCCGCCGGTGAAGCCGCAACTGCCCGACGAGGACCCGGCCAACGCCCAGGCGCTCTACGACGCTTCGCGCGACCAGATCCTGGCCATGATCCAGCAGGGCATGGCCGACTTCATCGCCGAGCACTTCCCGCACCCCGAGTTCTACGAGGACGCCATCACCTGGTGCGATCGCGCGGTGCGCGGGGGCGGTACCGGCATCAACCCGGCCGTCGAGCAGCAGCTGTTCGAGCGCGACCGCGCGCGCGTCGGTGCGGAGGTGGCGCGCGCGGAGGACGAGGCCATGGCTTCTTGGGCCGACCGCGGCTTTCCGCTGCCGCCGGGCGCCCTGACCAGCCAGGTGAACCAGATCCGGCTGGACGGCATGAAGCAGTTGGCCACCGCGAGCCGCGACATCATGGTGAAGTCGTGGGACCAGGAGCTGGAGAACATCCGCTTCGCGGTGAACGCCCTGCTGAGCCAGCGCCAGGTTGCGCTCGACGCCGCGGGCAACTACATCCGCACGCTGATCCTCGGACCCGAGACGGCAATGAAGCTGGCCACCGGGCTCTCGGGCCTGCGCACGGACCTCGCGCGCGCGCTGGTCCAGATGTACAGCGCCGAGACCGCGGCGCTCGAGCCGCGCGTGCGGCTGGCGATCGCCGATGCGGACCTGAAGATGCGCGGTGAGGAGGCGAACATCCGCGCGGCCATGGGCTCGGTCGACGCGAAGGTGCGCGCCACGATGGCGTCGGCGCAGATGTTCGGCACGCAGGCGGCCGCAGGGCTCAACGCGATCAACACCAGCGCGAGCATCAGTGGGAGCGACAGCTCTTCGTTGTAACCCTCACCATTTCGCACGTACGAACGAACGACCAAGTGATTCCAAAGACGTCGGGATCGAATGGTTGGGTCACAAGAATCGATCGCCACGACCTTCGATAACTTTGCGCCGGGATTTGAGCGCACGTGCCAGTCCAATTTTTCCTGCGCGCTCGAGCATTCGATCGATTTCCTCATCGCTGTACCGTGCGATCTTGTCGATCGGATCGCTCTTACCTGGAGGCCAAGCAATGAAATCGTAGATGACGCGAGTCGATCGTTCTTCGATCGTCATCGGTGGCTTGCTATCGTCGGTCAGGAAGTAAACAGAATCGTTTCCAAACGAGTCTTGTGACGTGGGTTGAAAAAGCTCGTAGAACTTTCGACGCCAGTGCTCGGACTCTCCATCGTACAAGGTGCGTAGACCCGTGGAATCTTGGGAAATAAGCTCAGCAGCGGCTTGGGCTGAAAGAAGTAGTCGCGCGCATGTCAACCATGCTAGTCGTTCACGGACTGGCGCTTTGCTGGTGTCTCTTGCGGAGATCGTGTCGAACGCTCGTTCGAGGCAACGTACAGCGTGATCAAAATAGTCCTTGCTATCTTTATCCTCCTGTTGCTTCCATGCGGCCTCGCGCTGGTGGCGAATCGTTAGGAGTAATCCGAGATAGCCTGCAAATGCAAGCAATGGGGAAAGCACCCCTCCGATATAGGTTCCAAAGTCCGCCCAGTCCTTGGCTTCGCCAGAAAAAGATGGCTTTCCGAACTTTCCGATCCAGAGCGCTATTGGTATCGCTGCAGCAATTGCAGCGACGAGGCCGAGTCCAATTTCAAGGTGCTTTGCCTTCTTCATTGTTGTGCTCAGTAATAGGAGATATGAGGCGGGAGCGTATCACCCCCTTTGGGGTTTGCTGCGACAGCGGTAGATTGAAAAAATGCGATGAAAGCGACTTAAAAAGGTGAACTCATGCACGGCTTCCAACTACCCTCGGCTCGGAAGGCTCGCGAGCACGCGACAGGAGTTCGCGAGCACAAGGCCGATGGCGGCCTGATCCGTGGCCCTGGCACGGGGACCTCGGACTCCATCGAGGACACGGTACCGGCTGGCAGCTACATCATGCCGGCCGACTCGACGAAGCAGATCGGAGAGGCGGAGCTCGGCGACATGGGCGCGCGCGGCTTCAGCCCGCGCAGCGCGCGCGAGGGGGTCGATGTGCGGCTGAGCAACGGCGAGTACCGGCTGCCGCCCGAGCAAGTGCACGCCGTGGGCGTGCAGGCGCTCGACGCGCTGAAGAACGCGACGCACGAGCAGGTGGGCGAGGGCCTTGGCTTCGGGCCCGGCAGCGCGTCGGAGGCGATGTTCTTCGCCGACGGCGGGATGGTGACGCGCAAAGGGAACGCCTACAGCGGCGGCAACGTGACCGGCCCGGTGAGCATCAACGGCGCGACGCCGGGCGGCACGGTCAGCACGATCGATG
>JAGVII010000349.1 GCA_020056155.1 Afipia sp. | reverse complement strand
GCTGTGAGTTTCGCGCCTGGGATGTCTGGCCCTCTCGGTGTCGACGACCAGAATTTCAACGGTTTCCGCCTTTTTCAGGAATGGTCGCGCATCGTTGATGGCGCGCGCAGCGGCGGCGCCTCCATCCCAGCAGCACAGCACATGGCCGAGCTTCAGGCCGGCTTTCTGGATGTAGGGCACGATCATCACCGGCCGTCCGGAGCCCAGCAGGGCCGCCTCGATCAGAGGGTCATTGTTGACGCCATCCGTCTCGGATTGCTGCAGAACGCTGAGATCGAAACGCCGCGCCATCGCCGCAAAGGCTTCGCCCGGGCTGAGACCGCCCTGGGTCACCAGATGGTGCTCGGTCGAGATACGGCTTCGTTGCGCCGCCATTTCAAATCGCTCGACCGCCGCGCGGGCAGATCTTTCGCTGTCGGCCAGTATTTCCGCGAGCGCGTCAGTGGGCAAACGGGGCATCATGAAGCCCGGCATATTCGCCAGGTCGCCGAAAGCAATGCAGGCGAGATGCGCGTCGAATGCCTCGGCGACTGTGACGGCATAATGAAGAGCCGGATCACGCGACTTGTCGCTCTCGACCTTGAGGAGGATGTCCTTGATCATGGCGCAGTCCCTCGCCGCAGCGCAGGCGCGTTGTCGGTATCGACACGGATCAGGCGCCTCCGGTCTGCTTTTTTGATATCTGCTCTCGTTCGTTATTTTCAATGGTCTCACATCGCTTGGTTACTGCGGCGATGAGTAGCGAAAGATGCACTGGCATCTATCTTCCCCATGCGGCAAAATGCGGCATGCATCACAACACTCCTTTGATTTCGACGGTTGTCGTCGGCCTCGTGCTGGCTTTCGTTCTCGGTGCACTGGCCCAGCGGGTCCGTATTTCACCTCTTGTCGGTTATCTGCTCGCGGGCGTGGTGATGGGCCCGTTCACGCCCGGTTATGTGGCGGATCAGAACATCGCCAACGAACTGGCCGAAATCGGCATCATCCTGCTGATGTTTGGCGTCGGTCTGCATTTCTCGCTGAAGGACCTGCTGTCGGTGCGGGCTATCGCGGTCCCGGGCGCGGTGGTGCAGATCGCAGTGGCGACGCTGCTGGGCATGGGCCTTGGCTGGATGCTCGGCTGGCCGATCGGCGGGGGCTTGGTATTCGGCCTCGCGCTGTCGGTTGCCAGTACGGTGGTGCTGCTGCGCGCCTTGCAGGAGCGGCGGCTGGTCGATACCGAGCGCGGGCGGATTGCGGTCGGCTGGCTGATCGTCGAGGACCTCGCGATGGTGCTGACGCTGGTGCTGCTGCCGGCGCTGGCCGGAATATTGAAAGGCGAGGGCGCCAACGGTCTCAGCGCTTACGCCATGGCGCAGCCGGTGCTTGTTACGCTGGGCAAGGTCGCGGCGTTCGTCATCTTCATGCTGGTGGTCGGCCGCCGCGTGATCCCGTGGATCCTGCATTACGTTGCGCATACCGGCTCGCGCGAACTGTTCCGTCTCGCGGTGTTCGCGATCTCGCTGGGTGTGGCGTTCGGCGCTGCGATCCTGTTCGACGTATCCTTCGCACTCGGTGCGTTCTTCGCCGGCATGATCCTCAGCGAGTCCGAACTCAGCCAGCGCGCGGCGAACGAGACACTGCCGCTGCGCGATGCGTTTGCCGTGCTGTTCTTCGTGTCCGTCGGCATGCTGGTCGACCCGGCGATTATCGTTCGCGAACCGCTGCCGTTGCTCGTGACCGTTTTCATCATCATCTTCGGAAAATCCGTCGCGGCGTTCGGCATCGTGCGCATGTTCGGGCATCCGACCTCGACTGCGCTGACGATTTCGGCGAGTCTCGCGCAGATCGGCGAATTTTCATTCATCCTCGTCAGTCTCGGTGTCAGCCTCGCGCTGCTGCCGGATCGCGGGCGCGATCTGGTGCTGGCGGGCGCGATCATCTCGATCATGCTGAACCCGCTGTTCTTCGCGCTGCTCGATCGCTATGAGGCGAAGAAACAGGCGGCCGAGGAAGCCACGGAAGCCGCGGTGGCGGCACAGTCCGCGCAGGATATCGCTGCCGAGGCCGTCGCGGAAGCCGCAAAGAAGAAGCCGGCCCGCGTCGAGTTGCCGGTCACGGCGCTAACCAATCATGTGGTGCTGGTCGGGTACGGGCGCGTGGGAAGCGTCGTCGGCAGGTCATTGCAGCAGGGAGGCGTGCCGTTCCTCGTCATCGAGGATGACCCGGGCTGCCTCGAAAGGCTCACCCAGGCCGGGATCGAGAAGATCACGGGCAATGCCGCTGCGCCGGGGATGCTGGCCGCGGCAAATCTGGAAGCCGCACGCGGACT
>JAGVII010000379.1 GCA_020056155.1 Afipia sp. | reverse complement strand
GGTCACACCGATGCGCCCAATCTGAAAAAGCTGCTGGGCGATCCGAAGATCACCAAGATCTTTCATTTCGCGCGGTTCGATCTCGCCGTGCTGTTTCACGCCTTCGGCGTGATGCCTGAGCCGGTCTACTGCACCAAGATCGTATCGCGGCTGGTGCGCACCTACACCGACCGCCACGGCCTGAAGGATCTGGTGCGCGAGGTGCTCGGCGTCGATCTGTCGAAGCAGCAGCAATCGAGCGACTGGGGTGCGGCGTCGCTGACCGATGCGCAACTGGCCTATGCGGCGTCCGACGTGCTGCATCTCCACGCGCTGCGTGAGAAACTCGATGCGATGCTGGCGCGCGAGAACCGGGAGGCGCTGGCCGCCGCCTGTTTCCAGTTCCTGCCCACCCGCGCGAAACTCGACCTGCAGGGCTGGGAAAACGACGATATTTTCGCGCATTCATAATCTCGCCATTTGCAGCCAACTGCGGCCATTTGCGGCGAGGTTTGCCCGGTTTCCGTCACTTTTTTGCTCTTAGCCAAGTGCTTGGTATCAGGTGCCTGGTATCAGGTGCTGATATCAAGTGCCTGGTCAGGCGCGACAAATGCCGGGCTGCAAAAATCCGCGTCCCTGCTTAGAATGACGACGCCACCCCGGCGCTTCGGAGCATATTTTGGTTTCGGCTCAGAGCCAGAGTTATCAGGCTGGTGCGGATGCGCGCTACGCGAAGGCGAAGCGCCACAGCCGCCGCGTGCGCCAGATGCGTCTGGCCGTGCCGGTGATGGTGGCCGCCGCGATGCTGGCGATCATCGGCATTTCGCTGTTCAATCCGTTCCGGATTCTGTCGAAGCTGCCGATCGACATCGGCAAGCTCGGCGTGTCCGGCACCAGGATCACGATGGACTCGCCGCACCTCGCCGGCTTCACGCCGGATCAGCGGCCCTACGAACTGTGGGCCAAATCCGCGGTGCAGGACGTGACCAATCCGAACAACGTGGAATTGCACCAATTGCGCGCCAAGGTTCAGATGGAGGACAGGACAGGCATCACCATGGACGCGCGCGCCGGCCTGTTCAATACCAAGACCCAGTTGCTGGATCTGAAGGACAATATCCTGCTGCAATCCACCACCGGGTATGAAGCGCGGCTGACGCAGGCCAACGTCGATCTCGGTGGCGGGACGGTGTCGTCGGATCAGCCGGTGGCGGTGAAGCTGCTGAACGGGACGCTGGATGCAAATCGTCTGCGAATCACGGAAAACGGCGCGCTGGTGCGCTTCGAAGGCGGTGTCTCGATGATCCTGATTCCGGACCAGCCAGCCACCGAGGCATCGACAGGTAATCAGGCGCCCGCACGGGACGCCGCGGCGAAATGATTTTTCGGATGATCAAGGTTGACAACGGTTTTTGCGCCAACACCATCGCGCGCGTCTTGTCCGCGGCGGCGGTCGCGGTTGCCTTGTGTGCCGCGGGCGATGCGCAGGCGCAGAGTTCGGCGACGGGCGTGCCCAACGCGATGCAGGGTTTTTCGCAGAACCGCGACAAGCCGATTCAGATCGACGCGGCCTCGCTCGAGATGCGCGACAAGGACAAGGCGGCGACGTTCAGCGGAAATGTGAAGGTCGTTCAGGGCGACACCACCATGCTGTGCAAGACGCTCGTGGTGTTCTACGACAACGATCAGCCCAGCGGCGCCAAGAAGACTGCGATGAAAACATCGACGCCGGGACCCACCGGCAGTTCATCCATCAAGCGGCTTGAGGCGCAAGGCGGCGTCACCGTCACGCAGAAGGATCAGACCGTGACCGGCGATCGCGGCGTGTTCGACATGCGCGCCAACACCGTCACGATGCACGGCAATGTGCTTCTGACCAAGGACAAGAACGTGCTGCGCGGCGATCGCCTCGTTGTCGATCTGACCACCGGCATTTCCCGGGTCGAATCGAACAGCGGGCGTGTGCAGGGTGTGTTTCAGGCAGCGCCGAACGGGTCGCAATCGGGCGGGAATCCAGCCGGTGCGCAGCCGCCGCCGGCACCTGGCGGGCCCGGAAAACCGCTCAAACTCAACAACTTGTCATCTCCGCGGAAGCCAAACGGTTGAACCGGATGCGTTGTGCCTGTATCACCCAGCGCCTGAACATTTTGGGATGGGCAACGCGCCTTCGCTCCATCATGCTCAGGCAACTCCAAGGGCTGATTTGAAGCGGGCATGGTTGATCTCCTGCGCATCTTTCGTCGTCGCGGCCCGGGGCGTGGACGGCAGGGCTTTGCACGTTCGCGCCAGGAAGACCTGCGCCAGGACATCACCGCGCTCGCAGCGCGGATGGGCGACATGTTCAAGCCGTCCGCCGGCGAGAAGCCGCTAGCTGCGCGTGAGGCATCCCGCGAGACCGCGCCGGTCCGGCGCGAGGCCATCGCAGCCG
>JAGVII010000299.1 GCA_020056155.1 Afipia sp. | reverse complement strand
CCTTTAGAGGCCCTCTATGTCGTGATCTCGGCCGGGCTGGATGCCAAAAACTCATCAACTTCAATGCGTTGCGGGGAGCCAAAGGCCCCGCCGAAGCGGGTGCATTTCAAGGCCGCCGTTGCCGAGGCGAATCGCATGGCCTGTTCCAGTGGCTGGCCTTCGGCAATCGCCAGAGTGAACGCGCCGTGGAATGCATCGCCCGCGCCCAGGGTATCGACGGTATGGACCGGGAACGCCGGCATTCGCTGTGGCTCACCCTGCCGGTCGAGCCAATCCACGCCCTTGGAACCGGATGTCACCCCGAGAAACGCCGAGGTCAGTTTGGCGACCTTGCGCAGCGCGGCGATATCGTCGCTTTCGCCTGCCGTGGCATGCAGCGCGTCCGCGGAGAAGATGATGTGCGAGGCGACCTGCAATAATCCCTCGCGCAGCGACATCATCCGGTCGCCATCGACGATGACGGGAATCCCGCGGCGATGCGCCTCGGCGCAGAGTTCAGTGGCGAATTCCGCGCAGCGGTCCTCGGTGAGAATGGCGTCGCATTCGGCAAGCAGCATCTCCGATGACGGAAGTTTCACGGTCCACAGTTTGGGATCGCGGAAGGTCACGATGGTGCGCTCGCCGCTTGGATCGATCATGATGGTGGAGATCGGCGTGACCACGCCGTCAACGACCACAAGACAGCTGGTATCGATGCCTTCACTCCTGAATTGATCGTCGATGGTGGCGTTACTCGCCGCCAGCGCACCGCCGATCGGGCCTGTGAGCAGAACGCGGCCACCGAGACGCGAAATCGAAATGGCGGCATTGGGCGAATTGCCTCCGGCGATCTCGATGAATTCGCTCGCGTGTTCCTTGGAGCCGCGCGCGGGCACGTCAGGCACGCGAAAAATCAGATCGCGTACCGGCATGCCGATGCAAAGGATGCGCGGCGTTTTCCTGCGCGTTTGATCGTGGATATTCACTGACACTGCGCCTCGCCCGAAATGACTGCAACTCAGGACAATCGATGAAACGCGATGCGGTTCCCCTCAACGGAACCATGCAACGCTCAGGCTGTTTGGGCCAGCCAGTTTGCCAGAAGGTGGTGCGCGATTGCGACCGGATGGGGGCCTGTCAGTCCCTCGGGATGAGTCTTCGCGAGCATTGCGGTGGCTTCGTCGCGGCTGAACCAGCGTGCGTCCTCAAGCTCGGTCCTGTCGACAACGATATCGGTGGTGGTGGCGCGCGCGGTACAGCCGATCATCAGCGATGACGGATAGGGCCACGGCTGCGTCATGTAATAGCGCACGTCGGTGCAGTGGATGCCCGCTTCTTCCAGGATCTCGCGCTGCACCGCGTTCTCCATGGTTTCCGCCGCTTCAACGAACCCGGCGAGGCACGACCACATCGTCGGCGGAAACTGCGACTGGCGCCCCATCAGGCATTTGTCGCCGT
Organism: Afipia sp.; assembly: GCA_020056155.1. Taxonomy (GTDB): domain Bacteria; phylum Pseudomonadota; class Alphaproteobacteria; order Rhizobiales; family Xanthobacteraceae; genus Afipia. The sequence goes on along the minus strand of JAGVII010000299.1, from coordinate 1,350 downwards.
CGGTCACCAGCATGATAACGACCGGGTCGGTGCGCGGAAAATGCTCGGTCTTGCAACTCGGACACACCCGCTTCCAGCCGCCGTCCGCCATGGACGAACGCGAACCGCAATTGGCACAGAAGCCATGGCGCTGATGCCAGCTTACCAGCGACTTCGCCATCGCAATCGTGGAGAGTTCGCGCGCAGGTATCGCTCCGCTCGCTGCGACGGCGCGCAGGTTTTCCACGCCGACATCCTGCCGGCCCATCAGGTCTTCTGCGGCGGTGGCGCTGATGCCCATGCCGAAAATCGCCGCACCTTCGTGCAGCCCGAGAAAGATGGTGCCGGGATTGGCGCCGAACTTGTGTGCTTCCTCCAGCGTCAGGAGCGCGCGGGGGCCGTCGGCGCCCAGGGTGACCACCAGCGAATCGCGATGCACCACGTAGGCCCGCGCGTTGCGGTGGGTTTCCAGCGCGAACAGCTTTTCGGCGTCGGTGCGGACATGCGCCGCGCGGTCGATCGGATGCGACACGAAGCCCGGCTGTCCGAGCGGAAAGGGATCATTTTTTGTTGTCATTGATTCTCAGCCTGGGTTTCAATTTTGGGCATGATGTTTTCCGAACCGGTGCCCCCTTTCGGGATCATGCCTAGCTCAGCCAGATCTTGCGGCGAAGGGCTGCGATGAAGGTCTCGACCTCCTGCGGATCGTGAGCCAATGGCGGCACCACGCCCCATACCGGCCGCGGCCACGCCGCGTCCGAGGTCCGGCGTGCAATGATATGAACATGCAACTGCGGGACGACATTGCCCAGCGCCGCGATGTTCATCTTGTCGGGCTTTGTGATGTCCTTCAGCGCGCGCGCGACGCGGTTGATCTCGGTCATCAGCTGCGCCTGTTCGACCTCGTTGAGATCGATGATTTCAATGGTGTCCGCGCGGCGCGGCACCAGCAGCAGCCACGGATAGTTCGCATCCTTGATGACGAGCACACGCGACAGCGGCAGGTCGCCGATGTTGATGGTGTCTTTTTCGAGGGTGGAATGGAGCGACCAGGCGGAAGAGGACATATGGACTATGGATTCTCGGAGCGGTTCCGGCAATTTTGCAGAGTGCGGGGTTGCAAACAACACCTGTCATGCCCGGCTTTGCGCGGGGCATCCATGTCTTTGTTCCACAGGGGCGGGACCGGCGGCCGCCGGGCCCGGAAGCAGCCGATTTCATCAGCCGTAACAACATGGTGCGAAGGTTCGCCGCGCGCTTGCTTTCCGCCGCTTTTGGCCCCAAATAGGGACCGGGAGATTGGCGGTGGACGAGCCACTCGCCAACCGGGTCAGGTCCGGAAGGAAGCAGCCCTAACGAGGTCCGGATCGG
>JAGVII010000866.1 GCA_020056155.1 Afipia sp. | reverse complement strand
TGATAACCAACACGCCGGGCCACGTCGTGCAACGGATTACTGTCATACTGTTTGTCTCCAAGGAGGTATCCGCCCCCGTTGAGAGTCGGGATCAGACGCGCCGCCACCGCGGCTTCGCCGACGAAAGCCACGCCGCAGGCGCGCTGGAACGACGGGTTTGTCATGCATGTCGACTGAAACGGAGGATCGGATGAGGAGATCGATGTCGCGTTGGCCCATCGCCGGGACGCTCTTGATGATGGGCATCACCGACGCGTCAGCGCAGTCCAGCGGCGGAACGCTGCAACCGGTGCAGTCGACGTTGACGCAATTGGTGTCGGCGCTGACCGGGCCGATAGCGACCGCGCTTGCGACACTTGCCGTCATCGCCTGCGGTTTCTTCGCCTGGTCCGGTCGACTGACCTGGGGCATCGCCGGCAGCGTCATCTTTGGCATCGTGCTGGTGTTCGGCTCCGCGCAGATCGTCCAGTTCTTTCAGTCGGCGGTGGGACAATGACTGAGGAGGATCTCGAGGACCCCCTCATCACGCCGCTCGTCAAGGCGCTGACGCGCGCGCCGACGCTGATGGGCGTCCCGTACATGTATTTCATGTTCAACGGCGTGGTCTCGAGCGTGTGCTTTTTGATCTCGCACAATCTCTTCATGCTGCTGGTGGCGATCCCGCTGCATCTCTTCGGCTTCGTCATGACGTTGCGGGACGACCGCATCTTCGAAATCCTCTTCGTCAAATCCACCAAATGTCCGCCCCGGTCGCGCGCCTTCTGGGCCGCGGATAGCTACTCTGCGTGAGGAAACGGCATGGTCGCGCGTGCTCTGCTCGATGAACTGACCTTCGGCGGCGTGTCGCGGCGCGAGCGCCCCGTGGCGTCGCACGTGCCCTATACGCGCCACGTCGACGACAACATCATCAAGACCCGCGACGGTCTCGTCCTCACCATCCTCAAACTCGACGGGTATTCGTTCGAGACGTCCGACATGAGCGAGGTCAACGCGCGCCTGCTGGGCCGCAACGACGTCGTCCGCACGCTCGCCAACTCCCGGTTCGCGCTCGCGGCCCACATCCTCCGGCGGGAGGTGCAGCCCCGCATCGAATCGACCTTCGACAATCCGCTCTGCCGCGAACTCGACGAGCGCTATGACGCGGCGCTTTCGCAGCGCCGCATGTTCGTCAACGACCTCTACCTGACGCTGGTGCGCCGCCCTCTGCAGGGGCAGGCCGGCACCTTCGACGTCATGCTCACCAGGCTGCTCGGCCGCAAGGACGAGGCCGGCGAGTCGGTCGCCGTGCAAACCGCCCTGACGGAGCTTCGCGACGCCGCGACGGCAGTCCGCGAAAACCTGGCCGGATACGGCGCCCGCCAGCTGGGGGTGGTGCGGCGGGAGGGGGTGTGGTTCTCCGAGCCGCTGGAGTTCCTGGTGCAGCTCATCAACGGTGGCCTCCCCCGCCCGATGCATCTGCCGCGCATGAACATCGCCGATGCGCTGTCGATGAAGCGCATCTTCTTCGGCCGCAACGCCATCGAAATCCGGGGCGCGGGACCGCAGGACACGCGCTTCGGCGCCATGGTGTCGATACGCGATTACCCGGCGCAGACCGGACCGGGCTCCTTCGACAATCTCTTGCGCGTGCCGCACGAGTTTATCGCGACGCAGACCTTCGCCATCGTCGATCGGCCCGAGGCAGCCAAGCAGATCGACCGCGTCTCGCGCCAGGTCGACATGTCGGACGAGGCCGGCTCCATCGTCGCCGAGCATCTCGACGGCGCGCGTGACGAGCTGCTCGCCTCGGAGGCGATCTACGGCGAGCACCACATGACGGTTATGTGCCTCGGCCGCGATCTGCCCGAGGTGGGGGCGGCCGTCACCGCGGTCGGCGCGGCGTTGACCGATCGCTCGGTGATCTGGACCCGGGAAGACCTAAATTGCGAGCCCGCGTTTTGGGCGCAGCTTCCCGGCAATTTCCAATACATCGCCCGCAAGGCCGTGATCTCCTCGAAGAATTTCGCCGGCTTCACCTCGCTGCACAACTATCCGAGCGGCCGGCCGGACGGCAACCACTGGGGGCCGGCGATCTCGGTCTTCGAGACGACCTCGCAGACGGCTTACTATTACAACCACCACGTCCGCGACATCGGCAACTTCACCGTGGTCGGCCCGACCGGATCAGGAAAGACGGTCTTCCTCTCCTTCATCGCGGCGCAAACGCAGCGCGTTCAGCCGCGACCGAAACTGCTGTTCGTCGACAAGGATCGCGGCGCCGAGATCTTCATCCGGGCGCTCGGCGGCCAGTATGAGACCTTGGTGCCGGGCGAGCCGACCGGCTTCAACCCGCTGTCATTGCCCGACAGCGCGCCCAACCGCGAATTCCTCTACCAGCTGTTCGCCTTCATGCTGCAGCCTGCGAACGGCGCGGACCTGACCGCGTCCGAGGAGCAGGTGATCCGCAACGCGATTGCCGCGGCGCTCACCGGCGGCCCGGCGGGCCGCACCCTGAAAGCTTTCTCGACTCTGTTGCGAGGGCGCATCAGGGCAGGGGAGGGCGATCTGCTGGCACGCCTCGAAAGCTGGATGCGTCCCGACCAGCGGGGTTGGCTGTTCAACAACGAGGAGGATCAGTTCTCGTTGTCGAGCGTGTTCGGATTCGACATGACGCGGGTGCTGGACGATCCGGCTATCCGAACCGCGGCTCTGATGTACATCTTTCACCGGACGGAGGAGCTCCTCACCGGCGATCCCGTAATGATCTTCCTCGACGAGGGATGGCGGCTCCTCGACGACGACGTCTTCGCGTTCTTCATCCGCGACAAGCTCAAGACGATCCGCAAGCAGAACGGCATC
>JAGVII010000595.1 GCA_020056155.1 Afipia sp. | reverse complement strand
GCGGCTCGGCGACGGCAACGGTCTCGATGTCGTGTCGGCGCTGAAGCGTCAGCGGCCGGATGCCCGCGCCATCGTGCTGACCGGCTACGGCAACATCGCGACCGCCGTTACCGCCGTGAAGATGGGCGCGGTCGATTATCTCTCGAAGCCCGCCGATGCGGACGACGTTGTCGCGGCGCTGCTCGCAAGCAGCAGCGACAAATCGCAGCTTCCGCAAAATCCGATGTCGGCCGACCGGGTCCGCTGGGAACACATCCAGCGCATCTACGAAATGTGCAATCGCAATGTTTCCGAGACCGCGCGCCGTCTGAACATGCATCGCCGGACGTTGCAGCGTATCCTGGCCAAGCGCGCCCCGCGCTGAACAGCGGCTCCTCCGGCGGAACTTTTGTGAGCGGCCCTGCGTTATCCACGCAGGAGGCGAAACCGTCATGGGCGCCGCAATCTGGGACACGATCCGCGACGCGACGCAGATGTCGCACAGCCGCCTCGACGCTGCGCTGTCGAAACTCGATCTCGCCATTCCCCGTTATTATGAGGGATTCCTGCGAAGTCAGGCCGAAGCACTGTTTCCGATCGAAGCAGCCCTCGAAGCCAACCGAATCGAAAGCCTGATTCCGGACTGGACCCTGCGCGTCCGCACTCCCGCCCTCGAACGCGACCTCGCAACCCTGAACATCACCTGCAATCCGCTGCCCCTGCCCGAGTTCGGCTCAGCGGCGGAAATGCTGGGCGCGGTCTACGTGCTTGAAGCCTCCCGGATGGGCGCACGCGTGATGCTGGCGCGCCTTGCGGAGCATCCCGATTCGGACGCGATGAATGCGACCGCCTATCTTCGCCACGGTTTCGGCAAGAGGTTCTGGCCGAGCTTTCTGACGCTGCTGGAAACTCATCCCGCCGCGCAGAACGATATGGCGGGCGTGGTGCGTGGCGCGGAGACCGCGTTCGCGATGTTCGAGACCACGCTGAGGCCGATGGAAAACATCGTCGTCGGCTTCACGCGCGCAAACAAAGGCAACGGTTACGCGCCGCTGCCGGGGTAATCCTGCGGATCGACGAGGCGGCCGATGCGTTGCGCCGCCAGCAATCCAAAACTGATCAACATCGATTTGCGCGTCGCGGCCGGCAGCCGATGCTCGGGCGCGTCGCAGTGCAGATGCGCGCCGTAGGCGTCGGCGACGATCAATCCGGTCTCGGGCGGAAACAATTCGCAGGGCAGATCCTGCGTGAAGGCGAAGAACAACCGGTCGCAATGCATCCGGTAGTCCTGCCATTTCTGATCGGCGCGCAGATCCTCGACCGACGACTTGATCTCGACAATCCAGATGTCGCCGCGCGCGTTCATCGCCACCAGATCCGCGCGTCGCCCCGACGGCAGGGTCAATTCGCTGACGCAAGAAAAGCCCAGCGATCTCAAAAGCCTGGACGTACCGCGCGCAATCGCAAGCGCAGTCTCGGACTGGCGGCGATCCGGGGGCAAACCCGGCTCGGTATGGCGAAACGGTGAGTGCATGATTCCAGTGAGGGTAGCAGAAAAGCTAACGCCTCTCAGCCTCAAAAGCGCGCCGTTGCCAAAAGCCGAACGCCGGGTCGGCGTCGTTAAAGAATGCCTCCGAATGTTTACCCGCGATTCACGCAACTTCCGGGTTCTACAACCGGAAGGGGCACAATTCGCTCGTTCTTAATCCGTTACCGCCAGTGTTGGAACTCGCGCACAGGATGGGCCCCAAGAGCCCCGCAGTCCGCGATGGAATGGGAATGGCAGGCAGGGAATTCAAGTCAAACGGCAGGCGGGGGGCGTACGGCGTCCGATGAAGTTCAAATTTGTATCCGCGAAAATGCGTCTGCTGCGGCTGGTCTCGCCCTTCATCGCCATTGTCCTGTTGCAAGCCTTTCTGGCTGGGATGAGCCTGAGCATCCTGTCGTCGGTCCGGGCCTATGTCGGCGGCGAAAGCCTCTGGTCGAAAGGTCAGAAGGAGGCCGTCCACCATCTTTATCTCTACGGCGAAACCGGCGACGACCAGCACTTCGAGCAATACGAGAAAGCTGTCGCTGTACCGCTGGGCGACCGTACTGCGCGTCTCGCGCTTGAACAGGCGCCGCCGGACCTCGCCGCCGCCCGCGCCGGTTTTCTGCAAGGTGGAATTCATCCCGACGACATCGATGGCATCATCTGGCTATATCGCCACTTCCGCGAGTTGCCGCCTTTCAGGAAGGCGATCACGCACTGGGTCAACACCGACCCGATGCTCGATGAACTCACCACCCTTGCGAAACAAATCCAGAGCGAACAAAACGGCACGCCGATCTCGCCCTCGCAACTCAGTTCGCTGCGCGAGCAGATCGAACAGTTCAACGCCCGCATCACGCCCGAGGCGACAGGTTACGTCGAAAGCCTCGGTCACGGATCGCGGCAGGTCAAGCTCGCCCTCGCCATCGCCAACCTGCTCGCCGCCGCGCTGCTG
>JAGVII010000900.1 GCA_020056155.1 Afipia sp. | reverse complement strand
CGCCGGCCACGATGCTCGCGACACATCCGACGAAAATGAATCCGCCCGACATCAAGGGCTGCGCGCCCTTCCCTGAAAACACGACCGCACTTTTCACGGCCGAGAGCACGACGCCGTGGGTGAGATAGATCGAATACGACGCATCGCCGAGCAGCATCGGCAGGCGCCATTGCTTCAGCTTCGATTCAAGAGCGAGTGCGGAGGTCACGATCAAAAATGCCGGCAGCCCCCAGTGCCAGAAACGCACGGCGGTGATGTTCGCCGCCGGCAGCATGCTCGACGTCATCAGCAAGCCGCACCCGATGACGAGCAGAAACATCGGGACGCGCGGACGGGGCAGCGCGTTGCGCTCATACATGATACCGAGCAGACACCCGATCATGAACTCGATCAGCAGCGGACTGGTATAGGTCAGCGCGGCAGCGCCCGACGGCGTCACAAATAATCTCGATGCGACGAGCACGCTCAGAACCATACAGACAAGCATTGCGCGGTAGCGCCTTGCGGCAAAAAGAGCGAGAGCGAACACCGCGTAGAAGAACATCTCGAAATTCAGCGTCCATCCGGCGATCAGCAGCGGCTGGATTTCGCCGGTGCGCGGCGAGACGAACGGGATGAACAGCAGCGACTTCAACAGATTTGACGGCGACGGCAGCGTCGCCGGGTCGCGGAAGATCAACCAGCCGCCATAAAGCAGCAGCGTCATGACCCAGTAGAGCGGCACGATGCGGATGATACGGTTGATAACGAACGATGCCGGCGTGACCCGCTCCGACGTGGTCGTGATCCACATGATGAAACCGCTGATCACGAAGAAGATATCGACACCGGCCGCGCCGAACGACAGCCCGCGAAAGCTGAAATATTCCTGCGCCATGCCGTCGGCATGGAAAAACACCACCATCAGGGCGGCGGCAGCGCGCAGGTACTGAATCGATAGAATTTTCGGCATGACCGGCGGCGCTCTTTTACCTGATCGTTATCATACCGGCGAAGTACCGGATTTGATTCAACCTTCATCAGCAGTACCACGAGCGAAAGCCACGGTTGCGTGACCGGCGCCGCCACCTGCCGTTAAGGATACCTGTTAAGGATCGGGAACCGGTTTTTCGCTACTCTGTGGAGTACATAACCACCGAACGCCCCGCAGAGGACGGACATGGCCGCTTTGGCAAAACTCCCGGCTTTCGCAGATGCGCCCCAATCCACGCGGCGCCTGCTGCTCGCATCCGATTGCGAAGACCAGAGCGAGGAGCTTGCGCGCATCCTGAGAAACGCGGGCAGCGTGGAGTCGATATCGATTTTCGATCTGCCCGACCAGCCCGCGAGCGATTTTGCCGGTGTCGTCATCGACATTGACCTCACTTCCGCGACGGCGGTGCAGCGCGTCCGCACAAAATTGACCGGCAAGGCCTATCTGCCGCTGCCCCGGCTGTTCGTGCTGGCCGGCGCGCTCCATCACGGATCGGCGCAGGCGTGGGCGCTCGGCGCAACCGATACGATTCAGCGGCCGTTCCATCCCGAAAGCATCCTGCACCGGATTCGCCAGGTGTTTCCGGAGACGCCGGAAGACGAACAGGCCACCGACGCACGCATCCTGAGCAACGGCGTCACCGCAGCGCTGGTCGTGATGTCGAAGATCTTCCGCCGGCTCCCCGCCGGAATGCCGTTCTCGCTCGACGACGTGATGCAGGCGGAAACGCAGATCTTGCGCGCGCTGAAGCGCTGCTCGCTGCGGCAATGGCTGATCGCGGTGAACAAGCATCACAGCAAGAGCTATCGCCACACCCTCCACGTCACCGGCTATGCGGTGGCCTTTGCGCACCATCTCGGCATGCGCGAAGACGACCAGCGCCGCCTGACGCGCGCCGCATTGCTTCACGATGTCGGCAAGGCGTTCGTGCCGCTGCCGATCCTCGACAATCGCGGCGAACTGACGGACGCCGAAAGCGCCATCCTCGCCCAGCACACCCGGCTCGGATACAACGCGCTGAAGGAGCAGCGCGGCTTTCCCGG
>JAGVII010000506.1 GCA_020056155.1 Afipia sp. | reverse complement strand
CGGGAGCAGAAGCGCGATGTCGGTCGCGATCATTGGAGCGGGAGTTGGCGGACTGACGGCGGCGTTGTCTTTGCACGCCGCCGGCCGCGACGACATTCTCCTGCTCGAAGCAGCGCGTGAAATTCGCGACGTCGGCGTCGGCATCAACCTGCCGCCGCATGCCGTGCGCGAATTGAGCGAACTCGGTCTCGGCGGCGTGCTTGAGAAGGCCGGCGTGCCGACCAAGGAACTGGCCTATTACGATCCATCTGGCCAGTTGATCTGGGCCGAGCCGCGCGGGCTCGATGCCGGTTACAAGTGGCCGCAATACTCTATTCATCGCGGCACGCTGCAACGGCTCCTCGTCGAGGCTGTGCGCGAACGTCTGGGTCCGTCGTCGATCCGGATCGGACAACGCGTGACGGGTGTCAGCACCGGCGATGACGGTAGCGCCGTGATCGCGGCGATCGATCAGACCGCGGATCGTCCGGTGTCCCATACCGCCGATGTCGCGATTGCCGCCGACGGCATCCGCTCGCCGGCGCGCGACAGCCTGTATGGCTCGGTCACGCCGCTCGCCTCGAACGGCTGGGTGATGTATCGCGGCGTCACGAAAGCTGCTCCGTTTCTCAGCGGCCGCTCGATGGTGATCATCGGCGACGAAACCCAGCGCGTGGTGGTCTATCCGATCGCGGACGGCGTGCTCAACTGGCTGCTGGTTCGCCCGAAAGATACGACGCGCGCCGAGGCGGAGCTTGGCAACTGGAACGTTCCGGTTTCGACCAGCGCCATCGCGGAGTTCGTAAAGGACTACCGCTTCGACTGGCTGGACGTGCATCATCTCGTGGCCTCTTCATCGGAATCCTATGAGTATCCGATGGCCGATATCGATCCGTTGCCGCGCTGGGTATTCGGGCGTTGCGCGCTGCTCGGCGACGCCGCGCATGCGATGTATCCGTTCGGCTCCAACGGCGCGTCGCAGGCGATTCTCGACGCGCGCGTGCTGGCGTATGAACTTGCCACCGCTGCGACTGTCGACGATGCGCTGCGCGGCTATGAGACCCAACGCCGTCCTGTCGCCAGCCAGGTACAACTCGCAAACCGGCGGCAGGCCGGTGATGTGATGGCGCGGGTGAGCGCGCTGGCGCGCAGCGGCGCTCACGGCGATGCTGCGACCGAACTGCAGGATGTCGAGCGGCGCTACAAGCAGCTTGCGGGCTTCGATGTCGAGGCCCTGAACACCCGGACATCGTGGAGCGTTTCAGCGGCTTCGCGATAGCCGGCCAACAAAGCCGGAGGCAATCCGGCGGACAAGGGAGATAAGAACATGCGCAGGTATTTGAATGTCATGCGGTCCGGGTTGCTCGCGGTCGGATTGATCGCGATGCCTCAGTTTGCCGCAGCGGATTCGTATCCGACCCGGCCGATCAAGCTGCTGGTCGGCTTCGCGGCGGGCGGTGCGACCGACACGACGTTCCGCAAGCTCGGTGAGCTTGCCGCCAAGGATCTCGGCCAGCCGATCATCGTCGAAAACCGGCCAGGCGCTGGTGCGACGTTGGCGCCATCGACGATGGCGAAAACCGAAGCGCCCGACGGTTACACCATCGCGGCGGCCACAGCGGGATTGCTGCGTTATCCCTACATGCAGAAGGTGGACTGGAATCCGATCAAGGACTTCACCTGGATCACGGGTCTCGGCGGTTACACCTTCGTACTCGCTGTCAACGCCGACTCGCCGCTCAAGACCACCGCCGATCTGGTGGCCTATGCCAGGAAAAATCCCGAAAGCCTGACCGTCGCCACTGCGGGCGCGGGCACCACCATGCATCTGCTGGCGGAAGCTCTCGCCGGCATGGCCGGCGTGAAGATCACCCATGTCGGATACAAGGGCAGCAGCGAAGCGGTTACCGCGATCCTCGGCGGTCACACCATGGCGACAGTCGATGCCATCGGCACCATTCTTCCCTATGTCGAGTCGGGCAAGATGCGCGTGCTGTTGTCGTTCGATCCGCAGCCGGTCGCGTCGCTGCCCGGCGTGCCGACGGCCAAGAGTCTCGGCTACGATCTGGTTTACCCCGCGCCTTACGGATTGGTGGGACCGAAGGGCATGCCGCCAGCCGTGGTCGACAGGCTCTACAAGGCGTTCAAGACCGCTGCCGACAGCGATGAATACAAGAAACTGCTGGTGACCCTGGGTCAGACCCCGTGGCAGAAAGCCCCGGCCGATTATCAGAAATGGGCCGGCGAATTCTACGTGTCCGAGCGCTCGCTGGTCGAACGCGCAAAACTGCTGCGTCAGCCGTGAGAACGGTTGCCGTTCGCCAACGAGATCACATCATACAAACTTGGGTCAGGTTGAAATCATGAAGTCAGTCCTTGCAGCAATCCTGTGCGTGTTCATGCTCGGCGCCGCCTCCGGCGATGCCAGGGCCAGCGAAAAATTTCCGCCCAACAGCATCAAGATCATCGTGCCATTTCCGGCCGGGGGCACCACCGACATCCTGGCGCGTTTCGTGGCGCAGTATCTCGGCGACAAGCTCGGCGTTACCACTATCGTCGAGAACCGTGCCGGGGCTTCGGGAACGATCGGTTCCGAAACGGTGGCGAAGTCGCCCAATGACGGCAGCGTGCTGTTGCTGACCGCGACCCATCACGTCATCAATCCAAGCCTCTATGTGAAGCTGCCTTACGATACGCAGAAGGATTTCTCGCCGATCGCGGTGGTCGCCAGCGCGCCGAATGCGCTGGTGGTCAACAAGGACTTTCCGGCGAAGAGCGTTGCCGACCTGATCGCAATGGCGAAGAAGGAGCCGGGCAAGCTGTCGTTCGGTTCGGCAGGCATCGGCGGCGCCAATCACCTGTCCGGCGAACTGTTCAAGCAGATGGCCGGCATCGACATCGTGCACGTGCCTTACAAGGGGGCCGCGCCTGCGATGAACGATCTGATCGGCGGTCATATTCCGATCATGTTCGACACGCTGCCGACGGTGTTGCCGGCTGCCGCAGCGGGCACCATCCGCGTACTGGCCGTGACCAGCAAGGAGCGCGCGGCGTCGCTGCCAAATGCCCCGACGCTCGATGAGTCCGGCGTGAAGGGTTTCGAAGCTACCGCATGGTTCGGCCTCTATATGCCGGCGGCCAATGGCAACGCGGCTTATACCAAGCTGGTCGCGGCGATGAAGGAAATCCTCGCAGCGCCGCAGACGCGCGAGAAGTTCGCGACGCAGGGCGTCGAACCCGGCAAGCTCGCCGGTGCGGACTTCACCAAGTTCGTCGATGCGGAAATCAGCAAATGGTCGGGCGTGGTGAAGACCGCGAAGGTCCCGCAGCAATAATAACCGGCCTCAAGATCGCAGGAAGCCCGCTCCGGAATTGTCCGGGGCGGGCTTTTGCATTGAGGGGCCGGTTGGAGAAAGACACGAGGCTCGTTGCGATCACTCGTCGGGCGTGGCGCTGCCGCCGCGCGTAACCATGTTCACGCCGGCCTTGCCCATCACATGGGGACTTGGCCCGACGACGTCGGTCGCAAGTCCGAGCTTTTCGAACAGGCGGATGGTCAGCCAGGTGGTGTCGAACTCCCACCACTTGTGGCCGTGCCGCGCCGAGCGCGGATCGGCGTGGTGATTGTTATGCCAGCCCTCGCCATGGGCGAGCAGGCCGATGAAAACATTGTTCCGGCTGTCCTCATCGGTCTGGTAGTTCCGGTAACCCCAGAGATGGGTCACGGAATTCACCGCCCAGGTCTGGTGCCAGACGAACACCGTGCGCACGAACACGCCCCAGAGCAGGATACTTAGTCCGAATTGCAGGGCCTGTGTCGCCGTGCCGCCCATCGCCAGTTCGGCAAGGAAGCCGAAACCGAAGAACACGGCCCATTGCGCGAGAATGATTTTGACCTGAAGCCAGTTGCGTTCGAT
>JAGVII010000298.1 GCA_020056155.1 Afipia sp. | reverse complement strand
GACCAGTTCGACCTCATGCTGGAAATCCTTGGTCAGCGACGGATACGGGATCGTGGCACCGTCGCCGGTGACCATGTCGGCGTGCTTGGCGAAGAAGAAGGGCGGCTGGCGCTCGTCATTGCCCATCTCGCGAATGTGCTCGAGATAGTTGCGGCCCACGCACCAGATGCGGCGCACCGGAAACGACTTCGTTTCGCCGGCGACGGGAATGGACGGCTGCGTGAGTGCGGGAATGACGAAGCTGGCGCTCATGGGAATTCCGGTGTCTGGAAGGAAACGGAAAGGCGGGAGAGACGACTTTATGCGCTGGCGGCGGCCGGAGCCAGCGGGTTGGCTTCACGATGTTGCAGGCGGAAGAACGAGGCATAGCGCCCGCCGCGCCGCAGCAGATCGTCGTGGCGGCCGGTCTCGACGATGGTGCCATTCTCGACCACCAGGATCTGGTCGGCGTGCATGATGGTATGCAGGCGATGCGCGATGACGATGGTGGTGCGATTCTGGCACAGATGCTCGATGGCTTCCTGCACCTGCTTCTCGGATTCGGAATCCAAGGCAGCGGTCGCTTCATCGAGCAGGATGATCGGCGCGTCCTTCACCAGCGCGCGGGCGATGGCGATGCGCTGGCGCTGGCCACCGGAAAGCTGCGTGCCGTGTTCGCCGACCGGCGTGTCGTAGCCTAGCGGGAAGTTCATGATGAAGTCATGGGCGCAGGCGGCCCTGGCGGCATTGACGATCTCCTCGTCCGAGGCGCCGGGGCGGCCGAAGGCGATATTCTCGCGAATGGTATCGCGGAACAGGTAGACGTCCTGTCCGACATACGCGGTCTGCTGGCGCAGCGAGCGCCGCGACACGTCGGAGATGATTTGCCCGTCGATGACGATGGCGCCGAACTTCGCTTCGTAAAGCCGCAGCAGCAGCGCCAGAACGGTGGATTTTCCGCCGCCTGACGGGCCGACCAATGCGGTGACCTTGCCGGGATCGGCCACGAAGCTCATGCGGTTGAGCACGGTCTCGTTGCCGCGATAGGCGAAGGTTACGTCACGGAACTCGACCTTGGCTTCAGTCAACTTCAACACGGGCTTGTCACTGTCGTCCGGTTCGGTCGCCGGGCTGTCGACGATTTCGAGCAGCTTGCGGGCGCCGATCAGATGGCTGTTGAGTTCGATGTTGAGGCGCGCGAGGCGCTTGGCCGGTTCATAGGCCAGCAGGAACGCGGTGATGAACGAGAAGAACTGTCCCGGCGTCGCCCCGGTCGCGATGACGCGATAGCCGCCGTACATCAGACAGCCGGCGATGGCGAAGCCGCCGAGCGTTTCCATCAGCGGGCTGGAGCGGCTTTGCACCCGCGCCATCTTGTTGGCATTAGCCTCGACCACGCCGATGCTCTTGTCGATCCGCGCCTGCATGGTGTCTTCGAGCGTGAAGGCCTTGACGGTGCGGATACCCTGCAGGGATTCCTGCATGGTTTCGAGAATGTCGGCGTTGCCGGTGAACTGATCGTGGGCGAGATGCTTGATCCGGCGCACCAGCTTGCGGATGACGAACAGTGCCGGCGGGGCGACCAGCAGGCCGAACAGCGACATCCACGGGTCCTGAATCACCATCACGGCGGCGAGGCCGACCAGCGACAGGAAATCGCGGCCGACTGCGGTGATCAGGAGATTTAGTACCTGCGTCACGGCCTGAGCGCCTGCGGTCAGGCGTGCAAGGAATTCGGACGAATGGCGCTCGGAAAAGAAGCCGACATTCTCGCGCATCAGCTTGGCGAACAGCCTGCGCTGGTTGCTGGCCAGAATGGCGTTGCTGATCTTCGACAGAATGACCGTATGACCGTAGGTCGCCGCCCCCTTGAGCGCGAACAGAACGATGATCACCAGCGACAGCAGCACGATGCCGTGAACGCTGCGGTCGACATAGGTCTGGTTGATGACTTCGCCGAGCAGCCACGCCGCCGCCGCCGTGGTTCCCGCCGATACTGCCATCAGCGTGAACGCGACCGCATAGCGCCGCCAATGCTGGAGGCCCTGTTCGGTGATCAGGCGGCGAATGAGGGCCGCCGCCCCATAAGGGTCGTCAGTGATTTTTCGTGGAAGCTCGGTCATCCGCGTTCCATTAACGGTCGGCGCGATTAGCACCCCGTCAGGGTTTATGCGATGTCCGTCTCTTGCCCGCTATGGGGCAGATTTTCAAGCTAAATCAGGGCTTTTTGGTCAATTCTACACTATGCCGAAACGGCCTGCCCTCCCTCCCGGAGCCGGTCCGCCAGCAGCTTTTCCTCCCACGCCAGCGCATGGCGGGCAATGGTGTCGAGGTTGTCGTATTGCGGCGTCCAGTCCAGCGTGGCGTGGATTCGCGCGGTGTCCGCGATCATGGTCATGATGTCGCCGGGGCGGCGCTCGGCATACTGGACCGCGAAATTGCGGCCTGAGGCGCGGCGCACGGCTTCGATGGTTTCGAGCACGGAATAGCCGCGGCCATAGCCGCAGTTCAGCGTGGCCGACGGGCCGCCGCCTTCAAGATACGCAAGCGCCGCGCAGTGGGCCTGCGCCAGATCGCTGACATGGATGAAATCACGGATGCAGCTTCCGTCGATGGTCGGATAGTCGGTGCCGAACACGTCGATCTTGGCGCGCTGGCCGGTTGCGGCTTCGACCGCGATCTTCAGAAGATGCGTCGCGCCGACCGTTGCAAGACCGATGCGGGCCTGCGGATCGGCGCCGGCGACGTTGAAGTAGCGCAGCGCCACGTAATGCATGCCGTGCGCGGAGGCGACATCGTGCAGCATGATTTCGGTCATCAGCTTCGATGAGCCGTATGGCGAAAGCGGGCGCGTCGGCGCTTCTTCGGCCACAGGAGTCCGGTCGGGATTGCCGTAGACGGCCGCGGTCGATGAGAAAATGAAGCGGCTGATGTTGCACCTGACCGCTGCATTGAGCAGGTTGCGCGTGGTCATCGTGTTGTTGCGGTAATAGCCCAGCGGATCGCGCATCGAATCCGGAACGACCACCGAGCCCGCGAAATGGACGATCGAGCTGACGTTGTGCGCGGCGATCACGCCTTCGACGAGATTCTCGTCGGAGACATCGCCGATGAACAGCGGCACGCCTTCCGGCAGAAACTGAGAAAAGCCGGTCGAGAGATTGTCGACGACCACGACGCTTTTGCCCGCATCGACCAGCGCGCGAACCGTATGGCTGCCGATGTATCCCGCACCCCCGGTGACCAGTACTGTCATGGCATTCCAACTCGCATTGCTTCCGCGCTCCACCTGTCGCGCCCTGGCGCGCAATGTGGAGCGAAGGTGTTGCCGGAAGCTTGCAGAGAAACGATGGAAATGGGGTATAAAACGGGAGTCCTTCGTCGAAAGGCTTAGCTTTTCCAACCCGAAACCGCTTTATGGTTTCCAAAACGTAACGCCAGTGTCCCGTATCCGACGTTCGCTTCACTTTGCAGCACGTTCCGGGCGAACGTCGGATACGAAAGGACACTGGCAAAATACTAATTCCAGTGATCCTTTGGTCCTGACATTCGTAAAGTGCCTGCGAAGGACATGGTGCGAAT
>JAGVII010000880.1 GCA_020056155.1 Afipia sp. | reverse complement strand
GATCGCGATCAGGACGTCGCCAAGCTCGTCGGCCGGCTGAAGGCCAGCGGCCATCGCTCTGCGACCCAGACCCAGTCCGTCCATCGGCCGTGGGGCTACTATCAGTCGATTCACGCCGGTGACCGCTTTCAGGTCAAGCGCATCACGGTCAACCCGGGCGCCAAGCTGTCGCTGCAGAAGCACTTTCATCGCGCGGAGCATTGGGTGGTCGTGAACGGCACGGCGATCGTCACGCGGGACGACGAGGAAATCCTGCTGCGCGAGAACGAATCCGTTTTCGTCCCGCTCGGATGCATGCATCGCCTCGAAAATCCCGGGAAGGTGCCGCTGAACCTGATCGAGGTGCAGTCGGGTCCGTATCTCGGCGAAGACGACATTGTTCGCGTGGAAGATATCTACCACCGGGTTTGAGCCTGATCGAAGCGCCCGGCCATCCGCGCCGGATTGGTGTGATGAGCAAGAGAAAGGCGACGGCGATGACAGCTGTTCGGCAAGTCAAGAACGCGTTGAAAGAGACGTTCCCGGGACTCTGGTTGCGGTGGCACTTCATGCACCGCCCCAAAACGGCGGAGGTGGAACTTTCCTTTCTGGACAGGATCGTGCGCAGCGATGCCGTCACCGTCGATGTCGGCGCCAATTGCGGTCTCTATACGCGCGAGCTGGCACGGCTTTCGCGCCGCGTGCATGCCTTCGAACCGTCGCGGGCGATGGCCGATGTTCTGCGCCGGACGTCGGCGCCGAATGTGGTCGTGCATGAAGTCGCGCTATCCGACCGTGAGGGCGCGGCGCAACTTCTGATTCCGCAAGGCGAGCAGGGCGGTGTTCACGGTCTCGCGTCGCTTGAGCCGCAGGTCGCGCTTTCGGCCAGATCCTGCACCATCCTGAATGTTCCGATGGCGCGTCTTGACGATATGATTCAGGACGACGTCGCCTTCGTGAAAGTCGATGTGGAAGGCCATGAGCTGAATGTTCTGAACGGCGCAACCGGGCTGCTCGAACGAAGCCAGCCGGTTTTTCTTGTCGAAGCGGAAGACAGACATCGGCCGCTGGCCACGGAATCGGTTTTCGAGTTCTTTCAGGACAGGGGCTATCGCGGATTCTTTGTCGAGGATGGCGATGTGGTTTCCGTCGATCAGTTCGATGTCGAAATCTTTCAGGATCCGGGCTCGCTGCTCTCCAACGGCGGACGCAAAACCGGCCAGGCCTACATCAACAACTTCTTTTTCTTTCCGCCCGGCAAGGACGGATGGGGAATTCTCGCCGGCTAGATAGCGGCTTCCACGTTTTCACATCAGCCGAATGATGCGCGCTGAAAGCGCCACGGCAATGGCATGGCCAGACAGGAATATCGATGCGGATTACGATGGTTGGGGCGGGGTATGTCGGACTGGTCTCTGGTGCATGTTTTGCGGATTTTGGACACCAAGTTGTTTGCATCGACAATGATGTGACCAAGGTGAAGGCGCTTAACCGGGGTGAAATCCCGATCTACGAACCAGGTCTCGCGGAGCTTGTGGCAAGCAATGTCAAGCAACGGCGCCTGAGTTTCTCCGGCGATGTGGCGGCGGGAGTCCGCGGCGCCGAGGTCGTTTTCATCGCGGTCGGGACGCCGTCGCGCCGCGGCGACGGGCATGCCGATCTGTCTTATGTTTACGCCGCCGCGCGCGAAGTGGCCGCGGCGCTGTCGGACTTCGCGGTGGTGGTGACGAAATCGACGGTGCCGGTCGGTACCGGCGATGAGGTCGAGCGCATCATTCGCGAGGAAAACCCGGATGCGAAGTTTGCCGTCGTTTCCAATCCGGAATTCCTGCGCGAAGGCGCTGCAATCCGGGATTTCAAGCATCCGGATCGCATCGTGATCGGGACCGATGATGCCCGCGCACGCGAGATCATGGCCGAGGTGTACCGGCCACTTTATCTCAACGCCGCGCCGATCGTCTATACGGATCGCCGCACCGCGGAACTGATCAAGTACGCGGCGAACTCGTTTCTCGCGACCAAGATCGCTTTCATCAACGAAATCGCCGATCTCGCCGAAAAGATCGGCGCCAATGTCCAGGAGGTCGCGCGAGGAATCGGGCTCGATAACCGCATCGGCGCCAAGTTTCTGCACGCCGGGCCCGGATACGGGGGCTCGTGTTTCCCGAAGGACACGCTGGCTCTGATCAAGACCGGGCAGGACAATGAAGCGCCGCTGCGGATC
>JAGVII010000276.1 GCA_020056155.1 Afipia sp. | reverse complement strand
CCTACCGGCAGGCCGAACTCGCCGCCGATCCCGCGCTTGCCGCACAGGCGGTGAGCTTCGCCGCCGTCATGGCGTTTGTCGGCGGCACGCTGGACCCCGCCAAGCTGAGCGCCGTGGTGAAGCTCGCGGACCAGCTCGGCGTCCGCGACGACTTCGTCCACGATCTGGCGCGGCTGGCGCTGGGCTACATGAACGACGCCAAGGCCCACATGATCCACGCCAACCTCGAGAGCGTGACCGGCCGCGCATGGGCCACCGCGGAGATGGGGCCATGGCTGCAGCCTTACGACGCGGCGCCCGATCCCGCGCTGGCGATACGCTTCCATGCACTGGCGCGATTGCCGGAGGACACCTTCGGTCATGCGTTCGCGATGTTCTATCAGGCTAACGGCTACGCCTATCCCGGCGAGCCGGCCGCGCTGAATTTCGAGTTCGCCGTTCCGCACGACTCAACCCACGTGCTTGCGGGCTACGATACGTCGCCGCGCGGCGAACTGCTGACATCGACGCTGACGGCGACCATGCATCGCAGCCACGCCATGTCCGGCCATGTGCTGCCGGTGATCCTGAGCTGGCATCTCGGCATTCCGCTCAACGATGTCGCCGGCGCCGCGACGGGCGCATTCGAGCCGGAAGAATTCTTCTATGCATGGGCGCGGGGCGAAGACACAACCCTCGACCTGTTCGGCACGGACTGGAATTTCTGGTCGGCCGCGATCCAGCCGCTCGCCGCGGTGCGCGAAGCAGTCGGGCTGACCGGCTGAGATGACATAAAGCCGCTTGCGCCCGCTTCACTCCCCTTAAACGGGAGAGAGAGCAGATCGTGTTTCCTCGCATCGATGCTGCGATGCATCGTGCCGCAACAATGCGCGGGAGAAACCCGGCGTTCCGCGCGGGTTTATCTGGACGCCCTCCAGCGACCGTCCGAAACTTCGTACGATTCCTGAGTGCGGAGGATCGCATGCGGTGGCCTGCTCGCCTTGCCCTGATGATTCCGCTGACACTGTCCGCCGCGACGGCGCTCGCGGTCGATCGCGGGCAGTTCGGCGATGTCCCCGAGCACATTCGAAAATGGTTCAAGGATGCACGCAGCCCGGCCGGTGTGCCGTGCTGCGACGTCTCCGACGGACACCGCACCGACTACGATGTGCGGCAGGGCGCATACTGGGTGCCGATCGAGGGCACGTGGCGGCAGGTGCCGGAGAAGGCGGTGATCCGCACCGGCGGCAATCCGACCGGCGGCGCGGTGGTGTGGTACATCAACTTTCGCGGCAACCTTGAGATCACATGCTTCGTGCCGGCGGACGGGTCGTGATGCCGGAGGCAGCACGACATCCGTCAACTCGTCATCACCGGGCTTGTCCCGGTGATCCACGTCTTCCTGAGTATTCACCAAAGACGTGGATGGCCGGGACAGGCCCGGCCATGACGGAGTATTGTTCAACTCCCTACTTCTTTCCGTAACTCACTGCCATGCCCGCGCGCACGTCCTGCTGCACGCCGTACTGCGCGAACGGGTAACGGAAGCCGTTCTTCGACAGCGCCTTCATGCCGGCGATCGCGCTGACGAGATATTCCGGCGGCGTCGCCATCAGCATTTCCTCGTCGAGCACGCCGCCGTAGCGCCGCTCGGCGAAACACGGGATCGACAGGCTCGGCAATCGCGTGGTCAGCGCGCGGCCCCATGAATCCGCGCAGGCGGATTCGCCGACCACGCTCCAGTCGAACCGCTTGTAGCCGGACCACTGCAGCCCGTTGATGAAATAGATCATCGCGCCCGGCGTCGCGTAGAACAGTGCGATGTCGGGCGGATCGAGTTTGCCCGACGACAGCGGGCCGACCGCGAGCGCATCGTATTGTCCGTCCGGCACACAGTGCATGGCCTCCTGATGGGCCTGCGCATCCTGCTGCGTGGAGAACCACACGCCGGTCATGTGCTGTCCGGATTGCCAGGTCTCTGTCTTGGCCCCGCCGAGGCCGACCACCGCGCGGCACTGCGCGCCGACCAGATCGTCGCTGGTGATGCCGACCGTCCAGCCGATCCGCGCCGCCTGCGCCACGATCTGGTCGAGCGTGTGAACCGACTGCGGCCTGCGGATTTTCGGGATCGCCTCCATGTCCTCGCGCCGCGTGAACATCTTCATGCCGAACGGAATCGAACGCAGCTTCAGCAGCGAATCCAGATCGCCAACGATCGCAGGCCAGTCATAGGTCATCGCGTTTCCCCCTTATGTTTTTTGTTGTTGCAGAGGCTAGTGCATTTTCGTCGGAAGCAAGAGCCAAAAGAAAACCCGGAGCCGCAAAAGCGGTCCGGGTTGGTTTCGGGATCGATGCATCGGCGACGCGAGCGTTAGTGCCCTTCGTCGAGGCCGCCCATGTGCTTCTGCGAGTACAGCTCGACGCCGATCCTCTTGACGAGATCGATCTGGGTTTCGAGGAAGTCGATGTGACCTTCCTCGTCCTTCATCAGGCTCTCGAACAGATCGCGCGAGACGTAGTCCTTCGCGCTATGGCAGTGGGTCGCGGCCTTCTCGTAGAGCTCGCGCGCCGAATACTCGGCCTTGAGGTCGCAATCCAGAACCTCCTTCACGTTCTGGCCGATGTGCAGCGGATCGAGCACCTGCAGATTCGGGAAGCCATCAAGGAAGATGATGCGGTCGATCAATTTGTCGGCGTGCTCCATTTCCTCGATGGATTCCTTGCGCCACTTCTTGGCGAGATCCTTCAGGCCCCAGTTTTCAAGCATCCGGTAGTGAAGCCAGAACTGGCTGACGGCAGTCAGTTCGCTGCGCAGCGCCTTGTTCAGGAATTCGATGACCTTGGGGTCGCCCTTCATGTTGCACTCCATCGTGGAACCGTCGTTCGACGGGCCAAATCCAATTTAGAAACGTTCTAAATCAGATTTATGGCGAGTACAAGCCCTCCCTGCGGCGACATCCACAATCGGGAAAGGCAAGCCGGTATAGAGGCTTAGGCAGCCGCCTGGGCGGTCAGAATCACGGGATGGTGATGCTCGCCGCCGGAATGATCGGCGTGGGCGTGTTCAGCATGCTGGCTGTGGGGGCATCCCGCGCAGCAGGCCTTAGCGCAAGCGCCCAACGCCTCGTCCATGATCTTCTTGATGGTTCGCGCGCAGCGGCCGCATTCGGCGCTGCAGCCCAGACAGCCATAGACTTGCCCGGCCGTGCGCGGGAAGTCCTTGGCTTGGGTCACGACGTTACGCACGTCGTGGTCAGTCAGGACGTTGCAGGAACAAACAATCATGGATGCTTGGAGAACCTGTAAGGCCTGTTGTCCAACAGGTATTGGAGCGAAGGCCTCGATGCAAAAGGAAAACAGCCAGTTTTAAGCTATTCCAAACTGCCGCGCGGCTTCGCTGTTAGTTTGGAATCGATCTAAGTGAGCGTCCAGTTGTACGGCGGCGCCCAATAAATGTTCCCGGCATCACGCACCTTCACATCAAGGGCTAGAGCGCGCCGAATTTGTAGTTGAAGCCGACCCGGACAATGTTGAGATCAGGTCTGTCAAAGGCCGCGGTGAATGAGGCCTTTGGAATTCCCGGTCCAAACGCGGAATTGTCCAGCGCCACCACGTTCACGGAGCCGCGACCGAGGTTCACGTAAAGATACTCGGCTTTCAGAGTGAAGTTGTCCCAGAGCGCGTATTCCAAGCCGCCGCCTGCGGTCTAGCCGGTGGCGGTGCGGGATGAACTGCCCACAAAACATGTCGGAGCGGAGTTCGTAATCGCCTGGCAGCCGAAAGCGGACCCCAGCCCATTTGCGCCTTGTTCGGTGAGGGCCGTAAGTGTTGAACTCTCCCCGACCTGGGCATAGGCGAAACCGCCGGTCCCATAGACCAGCAACCGATCGGTGGCCAAAAAGCCCAGCCGCGCCCTGACCGTTCCAAACCAGTCAATACTCTGGTCCACAGTGTTCTGCGCGGTTACAAGCCCGATTCTGTAAGGCGCGCTTGTGGCCGAGCCGCTGATGCTTGAAAAATTGATGTCGGTTTCGACACCGAGCAGCCAGCGGGAGGCAAACTGCCAATTGTAACCGGCCTGGAAGCCGAACACGCCGCCGCTGAGACCTGAAGATGCCGGAGGAGCACAAGTGCCGCCGAGAGTTCCGCCGCAGGTGACTGCAGTAACGAGCGGATCAGCCTGCGCGAATGTGGTCGCGCGGTTGTCTCTCCAGCCGTAGCCCAACGTTCCGCCGACATAGAAACCCGACCAGCCATAAATGGCCGGCACCGGAGGCGCCTTGACGGGAAGATCGGCAGCGCGCGCCGTGTCGTGACCGGCACCAAGCGAAAACAGCGAAACGGCTACGGCGGCGAGCATTCCATTGATGAGAAATTTCATCATACGCCCCAAAAAACGACCCAAGAATATGCTGTACCCTACCACCTCAAAGCGAGTTGGCCTGTAGCAATACCGCAACAATACAGGACTCTTTTATGCTTTTTGGCTGGGAAAAAGCGCCCTGACAGGCATACTTGCGGTCCCCCATTGGGTAAGAATCCGAAGCCTTCGAGGGAGGATTGGCGTGACGCATATCGGACCTGACGATCTCGGCACCATTTACGCACCACCCACCGATCGCGTGATCGCGAAACAATTGCCGCGCATCGATCGCCATGCCGCGCACTTTATCGGGATGTCGCCGTTCTGCGTGCTGGCGACCTCGGGACCGGACGGCACCGTCGATGCCTCGCCGCGCGGCGGCAATCCGGGCTTCGTCCATATCGAAGGCGAGACGCGCCTGCTGATGCCGGATCGTCCGGGCAACAACCGTATCGACAGTTTCCGCAATCTCGTGACCGGCTCGGGCTACGTGCAACTGATCTTCTTCGTGCCGGGACTCGACGAGACATTGCGCGTCGGCGGCGAGGCAAAACTCTCGGCGGACGCCGATCTGCTGGCCACCATGATCGAGTTCGGCAAGCCGCCCCGCGCCGTGCTCGATATCGCCGTGCGCGAGGTCTACTTCCACTGCGGCAAGGCGCTGATGCGCTCCAAGCTGTGGTCGCCGGAGTCGCGCGTTGCCCGCTCGGCGCAACCGAGCATCAGTGAAGTCATTCACGAGCAAACCGGCCAGGGTACGCCCGAATCCCAGGAAGCCGTCGAGGCGCGCTACAAGACGCAGCTCTGACCTCACCCATCCAGAAGAAAGTCTCGTCATGGAAAAGTTGCTGCCGCTCGCGGAGAAAATCGCCGCGTCCCTGATCGCGCGTAAGGAAACCATCGCGGTCGCGGAGTCGTCCACCGGCGGATTGATCTCGGCGGCACTGCTGAGCGTGCCCGGCGCATCGGCCTACTACCGCGGCGGCGGCGTGATCTACACGCCGCGCGCGCGTGCCGCACTGGTGAACATCACCAGGGACGAGATGGAAGCCATCGGCCTGCGCGGCGCGACCGAGCCCTATGCCGCCCTGCTCGCGAACCGCGCGCGCGAACTTCTCAACACCACATGGGGTTTGGGCGAGAGCGGCGCGACCGGCCCGTCCGGCAATCGCTATGGCGACGCCGCCGGGCATTCATGCATGGCGGTGGCGGGACCGCGCATGCGCGTGATGACGCTGGAGACCGGCGACAGCGACCGCATCGCCAACATGCGGGCGTTCTCGCTTCGCGCGCTCGAACTGCTGTTACAGACGCTCGAATCGGCGGACTGAACAAATTGCATCGCGTCGCGCCGATGGGAATTACCCGCATTTCTCGGCCAATTCAGCCCTTCGGGTTCCGGGAGTAATCACGGAACCCGCTTCACCTTTGGTGAGCGAATGTTACACCCGCAAAAAAGGTGCTGATTTTGCGGAACAAATCCGGCCCCTAAACCTTAACAAGGCGTTGCCTCGCATTTTCTGAGTTTGTTAACCCAATGGATCGCATTTTGGTCACATATGGCACGTACCTCGCACCCATCATTCCACACACAGAAGTGAGAAATATGCGAAGATTGCCAATCGCGATTGCGTCTGTTGTTGCCACGTTGGCAATTTCCGTGAGTGCACCGGTTTCCGCCCAGGATTTTAATGCATCCGCCGGCACCGAAGTTGCCGCCCCCCAGAAGAAGCTTTCGATGTACCAGTCGGCGATGAGTGAAGTCGCCATCATGCGCTATCGCGCTGCGCTGAAGCTGAAGGCCGAGCAGGCGAAGTACTGGCCTGCCGTTGCCAGCGCGCTGCGCGCGCTCGCGCGCGAGCCGCAGGTCAACGAAGCCGCCGTGCGCCGCTTCGCACCGGCCGCATCCGCGCTGTTCGCCCGCCTCGATGAAGACCAGAAGCGCACCGCGATGGGCCTCGTGCAGCAGGCTGGATTGCAGCAGTACGCTTCGCTGTTCTGATCTCGGCCACGCGGATTTCCGCGCGGCTCTCAAAATTCAAACGGCGCTTCGCACTTCGCGGGCGCCGTTTTTCGTTGCGCTCGTCGGCAAATGCGATGCGCTCCCTCTCCCCGTTCTTGCGGGAGAGGGAGCGGTGAGGCAGCAAGCCTCTGCATCCAAACTGCCATCCGTAATCATGGCGGGAATCCGGCCGCGCCGTTCAGTTCCCGTTCAATGCAACCGTGCAACTTTCACCGGCGAGACCCGTTATCCCGAGCTCACAACGACGAAAGGTGAAGCCATGAACAGGATCGGCGTTAGGAAGATCGTCTTGGCGGTTGCCGCTGCCGCCACTGTTGCGGTTACCGCGCTCGCAGCCCCGGCACCGGCCGAAGCGCGCGGCGGGCGTGTCGCGGCAGGCGTCGGCCTTGGTCTTCTCGGCGGCGCCATTATCGGCGGCGCGATTGCCAACAGCCGCGGCTACTACGGCCCCGGCTATTACGGCGCAGGCCCCGCCTACTATGGCGGTGCCCCCTGCTACTGGCAGCGTGAACGTTTCTGGGACGGCTACGGCTGGCGCGTTCGCCGCGTTCAGGTCTGCAACTGACACAACTGATCGCCGGACGGCCTTTTTTTGGCCGTCCCGGCTTGGAAAAAAGTAACGCTCCCTAGGGTAAAGTGCCCTTTGGGGGCGTTTTTTGTGAAGGCCGCGCGCCAGAATCCGCTATGCTGGCGCCGGGACATCCGCTGAATTGCCGGTGCGGGACGGCGCCGGACCTTTCAAACAGGGGCCAAACCGGACTATCTTGAGTTCCGTCATTGGATCCTTGCAGACCAATCGCCTTGCGCCAGGCTCTGGCGTGATCTGAGGAGAGACAACATGAAGAAGGTTCTTTCGGCGTTCCTCGCGGTCGCAACGATCGCCGGTTCGCTCGCAACCGCGATGCCCGCAGCCAGGGCTGACGGAGGCCGTGTGGCCGCCGGCGTAGGCCTTGGCCTTTTGGGCGGCGCGATCATCGGCGGCGCCATCGCCAACAGCCGCCCGGCATATGGCTACGGCTATGCGCCCGGCCCGGTCTACGTTGAAGAGCCCGCCTGCCGCCTGGTGCGCGAGCGCTTCTGGGACGGCTACGGCTGGCGCATCCGCCGCGTTCAGGTTTGCGATTGATCTGAACAATCTCACGATTGCTTCGTGAGACATGAGTTTCAAAACCCGGCCTCGCGGCCGGGTTTTTGTTTTCTGCGTGTAAGAGACGGCCATCTCTCCGCGCGTCATGGCCGGGCTCGTCCCGGCCATCCACGTCTTATCTGCACGTTCGAGGAACAAGACGTGGATCACCGGGAAGCCCGGTGATGACGATTGTGGGTGTTGGCGCCTACCGCCCCGCGCTCATCGCGCGCAGCACCTCGGCGCTCGGCCAGCAGTCGACCTTCAGTCCCGCTTTCTTCTGATAGGCGCCGAGCGCCGCGCGGGTCTGCATTCCCGCCTTGCCGTCCAGCTTCGAACTGTACAGCCCGAGCCGCGTGAGATACTCCTGCATCTCCTCGACATCGGCGCTGCGCATCTGGGTCGAGGCGGACCATGGCGTCGCGAACGGCTGTCCGCTGGCCATGCGGTCGGCGAGATGGCCGACGAACAGCACATAGAGATCGGAGAAATTGTATTGCTTGATGACGAAGTAGTTCTTCGTCGTGAGGAATGCCGGCCCGTAGATTCCCTCCGGCTGCAGCAGCGACGCGCCCTGCGCCTGCTCCGCCGCGCTCAGGCGAAGTCCGCGCACCGGGACAAAGCCCTCGCGCAGCCATTCGGAGATCGGCCGCGTCACTTCCGGCACGCCCAACGTGCAATCGGCGTTGCGCGGCGCGCGCACTTCATAGGCCCAGCGCAGGCCCGGCTGCCAGCCCTTGTTCGCAAGCTGCTGCGCGGCGGAGGCCAGCGCATCCGGCACCGAGGTCCAGATGTTGATGTGGCCGTCGCCGTCGAAATCGACGCCATGCTTGTGAAGCTCCGACGGCAGGAACTGCGTCAGGCCCGTCGCGCCGCCCCATGAGGTGCGCAGGTTCTTGCGCGTCACGTCGCCGTTCTGGATCAGCTTCAGCGCCTCGATGAACTCGCCGCGATACTGGTCCTTGCGCCGGCCGACAAAGGCCTGCGTCGCCAGCACGCGCAATCCGTCATAGGGCAGCGCATGGCGGCCATAATCGGTTTCGCGGCCCCAGACCGCCAGGATGATGTTGCCCGGCACGCCGAAGCGCTGCTCGATGGCGCGCAGCGTATCGCGATGCTGGATCGACAACCGCTGACCGTGCGACGCGAGCCGCGCGATGCTCGCTTCCTTCACATAATCCGCAGGCACCTGCACGAACTCAGCCTGCGACGGTGCGCCGGTCTTCGGGCGGCCCGGCAGCAGCAGGTCCGGCAGCTTGTAGTCCGGCTGCAGCCCGCGCGTCTGCGCCTCGAACGTCGCGCGCGATATGCCCGCCTTCTGGGCCTCCGGCCACAGCGAGGCGACGAACTGCGTGAATGCGGCATCGGCGGCGAAGGACGGCTGCGCCAGCAACATGAACGTCATTGCAAGCAGCACCTGCGACGAAGCAATCCAGCGGTTCATCCGGTAGTCTCCAAAACTGGATTGCTGCGCGGAGCCTGTCACCGGGCCGGCGAAGCCGGACCCGTTGGCTGGCAATGACGCCGTCTTTCCCGCCACGGCATCAATGCGTGCCGTGCCCGTGATGGCCGTTCTCTCCCTCCGGCACGAGCACCGGCCCGTTCGAAAGGCGATCGACATAAGCAATGCCGATCGCCGACAGGATGAACATGCCATGGATGATGGTCTGCCACATCACGCCGGCCTCGGTGTAACTCGTGGTGCGGCCCGCAACGCCGAGGTTGCCCGCCTCGATGAAGGTGCGCAGCAGGTGGATCGAGGAAATGCCGATAATCGCCATCGCCAGCTTGATCTTCAGCACGCTGGCGTTGACGTGGCTGAGCCATTCCGGCTCGTCCGGATGCCCCTTCAGATGGAGGCGTGACACGAAGGTCTCGTAGCCGCCGACAATCACCATCACCAGAAGGTTCGAGATCATCACCACGTCGATCAGGCCGAGCACGACCAGCATGATCTGCTGCTCGGAAAAATCGAACGAGTGGGTGATGAGATGCCAGAGCTCTTTCAGGAACAGGATGACATAAACGCCCTGGGCGATGATCAATCCGACATAGAGCGGCAGCTGCAGCCAGCGCGATCCGAAGATCAGCATCGGGATCGGGCGCAGCGAAGCATCGCCGCGCGGCGGCAGGGGCGTTTCGGGGGTCAGGGACATTAGTGCAGGGGCTCCAGATGGCGTTTTGTCAGGCGGTATTCAGTTGGGGAGAATGTCCGATTCTGTCGAGGCGTGCTGTAGCGGCTTTTAACCGCACCGCAGCATGAGGTTTGGTCACATTTATGATCCTATTCCCTGCGACGGCCCGTCGGGTCGATCAGGGGTTGCCGGAACGATCGGGATGGCGCGGAATCCGAGCCGGAGGCGGTGACATGAACGCGCCAGGGACACCGGGCCGGGCCTTGCAGATCGTCGATCACGACTCGGACCACGGCCGCTGGACGCTGGTGCGTTGCCAACCGGCCGCCATGCTGCGACCCTACGTCCTTGGATACCAGGGATACGTCGAAAACACGGCCAACACGGTCTGCAGGCGGGAATTACCGTCCGTCGTGATTCCGTTCATCATCAATTTCGGCGAGCCGTTCCGGCTGCACGATCCCGCGAACATCTGCCGCTCGCGGCCGATCTCCACATTCGTCGCCGGGCTGCACGAACGCTACGTCACCGTCAGTTCCAGCGGCGCCGCCTCGTGCATGCAGGTCGATTTCACGCCGCTCGGCGCGCGGCGGTTTCTCGGGCTTCCGCTCGACGCGTTGACGGGGGATGTCGTCGAGCTGTCCGCATTGATCGGTGCGGCGGGTGACGACCTCGCCGGGCGTCTGCACGATGCAACGGACTGGCCAGCCCGGTTCGGCATTCTGGACAGCGCCATAGCGCAACGCATCGCGGAAGGACCAAAGCCGTCCGCGATGATTGCGGAAGCATGGCGGCGCATCGCGGCAAGTGGCGGACGCATCGGGATCGGGGCTCTCGCGCGCGATCTGGATTGCAGCCGCAAGCATCTCACCGGCCGGTTCAGCCGCGAGATCGGGTTGCCGCCGAAACGGGTGTCACGAATCCTGCGCTTCGAGCGGGCCATCGCGGGCCTCAACGGCAACCGCATCGACTCGCTTGCGGGTCTGGCGCACGCCTGCGGCTACTACGATCAATCGCATTTCGACCGCGACTTTCGCGATTTTGCCGGAGAAAGCCCGACCGCGCTGCTCAGGCGCCTGCTGCCGGACGGCACCGGAATCATGGACGATCCGCACCCGCGGTAACATTTGTCCAAGACGGTCACACGCCCGCAAGCTAGCGTCTGCCCGCACAGACCAGACAGGATTTGCCATGCAGAACGAAGATAATCCCGTGACCGCATCGATCTTCCCGGCGTTTCAGTATGCGGATGCGCCGGCAGCGGTCGACTGGCTCGAGAAGGCTTTCGGGTTCGAGCGCAAGGCCGTCCACCCGGCGCCGGACGGAACCATCGCGCATGCCGAGCTCCGCTTCGGCAACGGCATGGTCATGTTCGGATCGAAGCGGCCTCCCGACCCAGCCAACCCGTGGACGCAGGAATCCGGCCTTTATGTCGTGGTCGACGACATCGATGCGCATCACGCGCGCGCCAGGCAGGCAGGTGCCGAGATCGTCCGGCCGCCCGCCGACACCGACTACGGTTCGCGCGAATACTCGGCCCGCGATCTGGAGGGGCGGCTGTGGAGCTTCGGCACCTATCGGCCCTGAGTGCACCGCCGGGCGTCACATCATCGCCGGTCGCTCAGCGCACCACGACAATGAAAATCCGCGGGAACCGCAGCAGCACCTTGCCGTCTGCCTGAGGCAGGTAGCTCGCGGCGATGCGCGCGGTATAGGCTTCCAGAAACTCCCGGCGCTCGGGGATTTCGAGCGGATCGAGGAACGGGCGAAGCCCGGTGCCCTTGACCCATTCGACGATGGCCGGCGCATCGTCCAGCACGTGATTGTAGACCGTGTGCCAGATGTCGATGCGGCGGCACAGCGGCTGCAGGGCATCATAATAGACACCGGGCTTCGGCAGATGGTCCCTTGCCTCCAGGACGTGCGCGAGCTGGGTGTGGAATTGCGGCAGCCGCGCCACCTCGCGCATCAGCACGTGCGAGGGCTCATCCATGTTGTCCGGCATCTGAACGCCCATCGCTCCGCCGTCCGGCAACGCCATGGCAAGACGCATCAGTTGCTTGAGGTGGTTCGGGACCCACTGGAAGATCGCATTGGCAAACAGCACGTCGGTGCCGGCCGGCGGCGCCCAGTGCGAGATATTGGCTTCGATGAAGGTGTGCTGCGGCAGCCGCTCGCGGGCCTGACGCAGCATGTCGGCCGAGGTATCGATCCCGGTGATCTTCGCCTGCGGCCAGCGTCTGGCGAGCAGTTCGGTGGAGTTGCCCGGGCCGCAGCCGATGTCCACCACGCCCCGCGCATCCTGGATCGGAATCTGCGCCAGCAGGTCGCGCGCGCCGCGCGTGCGCTCATCCTCGAACTTCAGGTATTGCTGCGCATCCCAGTCGGACATTCACCGGCTCCGCCTTCGACCGCCTCCTTGTACGTCAGCCGAATAGCGATGGCCAGATTGCGGCATTGTCACATTAGCGCGCGGGCATGCCCGCGGCGGCTGTCTTGCAATCGTGGGGCACCGCCTGCCGCGCCTTCGGGCCGGGTTCAAAGGCGGACAAGACCGAACCGGGTGTCAGCAGCAGAAGCACCAGTGCGAACGCGATGAACCGTAAAACCATGATCCTCTCCGGGAAGATCACGCCTATACCGTCCCCCGCCCACCGGTTCATTCCGGATCTGTTGCAGTTTTTCGGTCGATCGCGTCGCCGCCGGCCCACACAAAGCCGTATTCCCGCATCGTGCGGACTCGCGCCCGCAGGAATTCGCGGCCGATGACTTCGTGCCGCTCCGTCGGCATCAGGAAGAAGCGGCGGCGG
>JAGVII010000132.1 GCA_020056155.1 Afipia sp. | reverse complement strand
CCAGCCGTTCGTCGGCGTGGCGTCCTGCTGGAATGAGGCCGCTCCCTGCAACATTTCCCTGATGCGCCAGGCGCAGGCCGCCAAAAAGGGCGTCGCCGCCGCGGGCGGCACCCCTCGCGAGTTCTGCACCATCACCGTGACCGACGGCATCGCCATGGGCCACGACGGCATGCGGTCGTCGCTTCCGTCGCGCGAAACCATTGCGGATTCTGTGGAATTGACCGTCCGCGGCCACGCCTATGACGCCCTGATCGGGCTTGCAGGCTGCGACAAGTCCTTGCCCGGCATGATGATGGCCATGCTGCGCCTCAATGTGCCGTCGATCTTCATTTACGGCGGGTCGATCCTGCCCGGCAACTTCCGCGGCCAGCAGGTCACCGTCCAGGACATGTTCGAGGCGGTCGGCAAGCATTCCGTCGGCGAGATGTCCGACGAGGATCTGGACGAAATCGAGCGGGTGGCGTGCCCGTCGGCGGGTGCCTGCGGTGCCCAGTTCACCGCCAACACCATGGCGACCGTTTCCGAGGCCATCGGGCTGGCCCTGCCGTACTCGGCCGGCGCACCGGCGCCTTATGAAATCCGCGACAGCTTCTGCATGGCGGCGGGCGAAAAGATCATGGAATTGATCGCGCTGAATATTCGTCCGCGCGACATCGTCACCCGTAAGTCATTGGAAAATGCAGCGGCCGTGGTCGCCGCATCGGGCGGTTCGACCAATGCTGCGTTGCATCTGCCGGCGATGGCGCACGAATGCGGAATTGAATTCGATCTTTTCGACGTCGCCGAAATCTTCAAAAAGACACCGTATATCGCGGATTTGAAGCCGGGCGGTCGTTATGTCGCCAAAGATATGTTCGAGGCTGGTGGAATACCGCTTCTGATGAAGACGCTCCTGGACAACGGTTACTTGCACGGCGACTGCATGACGGTCACCGGGCGCACCATCGCCGAAAACCTCAAGAGCGTGAAATGGAATCCTCATCAGGATGTGGTGCGTCCTGCCGATAATCCGATAACCGTGACCGGTGGCGTGGTCGGCATGAAGGGTAATCTCGCGCCGGATGGTGCGATCGTGAAAGTCGCTGGAATGTCGGTGTTGAAGTTTACGGGACCTGCGCGTTGCTTCGATTGCGAAGAAGACGCGTTCGAATCCGTGAACAAGAAGACCTACAAGGAAGGCGAAGTTCTCGTGATCCGCTACGAGGGCCCCAAGGGCGGTCCCGGCATGCGCGAAATGCTCCAGACCACGGCCGCGCTCACCGGCCAGGGCATGGGCGGCAAGGTTGCTCTCATCACAGACGGACGTTTTTCGGGAGCCACCCGCGGCTTCTGCGTCGGCCATGTCGGACCGGAGGCTGCCGTCGGCGGCCCGATCGGGCTGATCCGCGACGGCGACATCATTGAACTCGACGCAGTCAACGGTACGCTCAGCGTCAAGCTGACGGATGCCGAACTGGCCGAGCGCCGGAAGGCCTGGAAGCCGCGTGAAACCAAGGTCGGTTCCGGCGTGCTCTGGAAATATGCCCAGCAGGTCGGCCCGGCTGTCAAAGGCGCCGTGACCCATCCCGGCGGGTCGGCTGAGAAAGTGTGTTATGCGGACATCTGAGCGCATTGGCATCGTTGCCGCCCTGACGGTCGCGGTTTTCGCGGCGGGTCCGGCCGTTGCCTTTGAAGGCACGTCGCCGGGCAATCAGGACGCCACGCTGCCGATCGTTGCCGCTCCGAGCGGCGTCGCCGTCCTGAAGAAGCCGGTTCCTCCCGCCGATATCCCGCAGGCGCCGTCGCTGACCGCCCTGCGATATGCTGCCGAGGGCGGTCATCCCGTGGCGCAGTGGAAGCTCGGCCGCATGTACGCCAAGGGCGACGGCGTGGCGCAGGACGATCTGCGCGCCTACGATTATTTCAGCAAGATCGCGAACGCCCATGCGGAAGACAGCCCGTCTGCGCCGCAGGCCACCATCGTCGCCAATGCCTTTGTGGCGCTGGGACGGTATTACGTCTCCGG
The DNA here is from genome assembly GCA_020056155.1 of Afipia sp. Taxonomy (GTDB): domain Bacteria; phylum Pseudomonadota; class Alphaproteobacteria; order Rhizobiales; family Xanthobacteraceae; genus Afipia. Next base: position 4,502 of record JAGVII010000132.1, on the reverse strand, counting down.
CATTCCCAACTCGCGGGTGAAGGCCGATCCGGATCGGGCGCGGGAAATGTTCTCTTATGCCGCGTCGTATTTCGGCAATGCCGAAGCCCAGTACAATCTGGCGCGGATGTATCTCGATGGCGTCGGCATGCCCCCTGACTCCAAGTACGGCATCCGCTGGCTCGGCCTCGCCGCGCGCAAGGGCCAGCATCAGGCGCAGGCGCTGCTCGGCCAGATGTTGTTCAACGGGAAGGGGCTGCAGCGGCAGGCGGCGCGCGGCCTGATGTGGCTGACGCTGGCGCAGGACAGCGCGGGCCCGGATGAGACGTGGATCAGGGACAGTTACAAGACCGCGATGGCGAAAGCCTCCGACGACGATCGCGCGATGGCCTTGCAGATGCTCGAGCGCTGGGTGCAGGGCCGGCGGGACTGAGTTCGGTACCCCAACAGAATTCGCCAGGCGGTCGCCGGTTAATTGAGATCCAGATCGATCCACACTGGAACGTGATCCGAGGCTTTTTCCCATCCCCTGACGTGACGATCGATGCCGGCGTCAAGCAGCCGGTCGCTGGCCTGCGGTGACAGCAGCAGGTGGTCGATCCGGATGCCGTTGTTCTTCGGCCAGGCACCGGCCTGATAATCCCAGAAGGTGTACTGGCCGGGCTGGTCGGACACGGCGCGGATCGCATCGGTCAGGCCAAGGTTGAGCAGGGCGCGGTAGCGCTCGCGGGTCTTGGGCAGGAACAGCGCATCGTTCGCCCATGCCGCCGGATTGTAGACGTCGCCGTTGGCGGGAATGACGTTGAAATCGCCCGCCAGCACCAGCGGCTGCTCGCCTTTCATGCGCTCCTTCGAATATTCAAGGAGTCGCTCCATCCATTTGATTTTATATGGATATTTCTCTGTTTCGGGAGGATTTCCGTTGGGCAGGTAGAGGCACGCGATCCGCAGTGAGCCATTCGGATACGACACCACGCCCTCAAGGAAGCGGGCGTGCAGATCGTCGGGATCGCCGCCGAGGCGTGGGGTGGTTTCGTCGAACCGATACTTCGAGAGCAGCGCCACGCCGTTGAATGTCTTCTGGCCGTGGGTCACCACGTTGTAGCCGAGCGCCTCGATCGGCTCGCGCGGGAATGCCTCGTCCACGCACTTGATTTCCTGCAGGCAGACGATGTCCGGGGACCGTTCCTGGAGCCAGGTCAGCAGATGATCCAGCCGCTGGCGGATAGAGTTAACGTTCCAGGTGGCGATCCGCATGTCGGTTCCGTTAGTCACGTGGGCAATGTTTAATGCGCATGCCGTACCATGCTTCAAGCGGCTGTGATAAGTCGAATACAAATAATGCTGGAAAACCAGTACTATGGAGTTGGGGGGAACGATGGCTGCCACGTGTTGGCCGGCCTGCTCCTGTGAGTCGGTATGACCAAAGATAATTTTAGGAAACGCGCCCTGCTGATTGCCGGCATTGCCATAGCCGCAATCGCAACCTATTCGACCCGCTCGATGTGGACCGGGAGCGCGACCACCGCGCAAGCGTCACGTGCGCGAACCGTTTCGGTTGAAATCGCCAAGGCCGAAAAGAAACAGGTGCCTGTGGATGTCGATTCCATCGGCACGGTGACACCGATATCGAGTGTCGCGCTGAAATCGCGGGTCGAGACCACAATCGTCGACGTGCACTTTCAGGACGGTGCCCGCGTGAAGCAGGGCGATCTCCTGTTCACGCTGGATGCGCGCCAGATCGATGCGCAGATCGCGCAGGCGGAAGGCAATCTGGCCCGCGATCGCACCCAGCTCGCAGCTGCCGAGCGCGACCTGAAGCGTTATACCGAACTGATCGGGAAGGGCGCGACCACGCAGGTCAATGTCGATAACGCGAAAACGGCATCGGACAATGCGGCTGCGACGATCCAGGCCAATCAGGCGCTTCTCGACAATTTGAAGGTTCAGAAAAGTTTCACCCTGATCAAGGCGCCGATCAGCGGCCGCATCAGCGCTGCGTCCGTCAAGGTCGGGAATTTCGTCCGTCCCGCGGATGCGACGCCGCTGGCGGTCATCAATCAGATGGCGCCGGTTTATGTGACGTTCGCAATTCCCCAGCGTGTGCTGAGCGAACTGCGCGACGCGATGAAGATCGGGCAATCGTCGGTGACGGCAACAATTCCCGGCAGCGGCAAGTCGGAGACCGGCATCGTCGCCATGGTTGAAAACACCGTCGATCCGGCCACCGGCATGGCGACCGTCCGCGGCAAGATGAACAATGAAAGCGAAGTTCTGTGGCCCGGCATTCTGGTCAACACGACGCTCACGGTCCGGACCGAGCAGGCGGTTGTGGTCCCGTCGGTAAGCGTCCAGCGCAGCCAGACCGGGAACTTCGTGTTCGTGGTCAAGGACGGCAAGGCGCAGGTTCAGCCTGTGACGGTCAGTCGTACGTTCAAGGGCATGTCGGTCATCGACACCGGGCTGGAAGGCGACGAAAGTGTTGTCGTTGACGGCCAGTTGCTGCTGACCAACGGCACCGCCGTCGAGCCGCGAAGCCGCAAAGCCGGGGCCTGACAAATGAGCTTATCGGAGCTTTGCATCCGACGACCCGTGATGACGACGCTGATGACCGCATCGATCATCGCGTTCGGCGTGTTTGGCTTCCGGCTGCTGCCGGTGTCCGCGCTTCCCAAGGTTGATTTTCCGACTATCGCCGTCACCGCGACCTTGCCGGGCGCGAACGCGGACACGATGGCGGCGTCCGTCGCCGGTCCGATCGAGCGTCAGCTCTCGACCGTCGCGGGCATCTCGTCGATGTCGTCGAGTTCGTCGCAGGGAACCACCACGATCACGATTCAGTTCGATCTGAACCGCAGCATCGACGGTGCCGCGCTCGATGTGCAGACCGCGCTGACCGTCGCACAGCGCCGCCTGCCGGTCGAGATGATCATTCCGCCGACGTTCCGGAAGGTCAATCCGGCCGAGTTTCCAATCCTGTTCCTTTCGATGAATTCTGAGACGCAACCGCTTTCGACGGTCAATGAATACGGCGACATCACCGTCGGTCAGACGCTGTCGCAAATTCCGGGCGTCGCACAGGTCCTGATCTATGGCGCGCAGAAGTTCGCCATCCGCGTGCAGGCGGACCCGGAAGCCGCCGCGGCGCGGGGACTTTCGCTGGAAGATATCCGGGCCGCCGTCTCGCGCGCCAACTCATCCACGCCGGTCGGCACGCTCAACGGCCCCAAGCAGGACATCGCGCTGCAGGCGTCGGCCCAGTTGAACAAGGCCGTCGATTACCGGCAGGTCGTCGTGGCCTGGCGCAACGGCTCGCCGGTGAAGCTCGATGAGGTCGCCAGAATTTACGACTCCGTCGAGAATGACAAGATAGCGACCTGGTTCAATGGCCGCCGCGCCATTGTGCTTGCGATCCAGAAACAGCCGGACGCCAACACGGTCGCTGTCGTCGATGCCGTCAAGGCGAAACTGCCCGCGCTGCGCGCCCAGATTCCGCCCTCGGTGACGATGGACGTGATGTTCGATCGCTCCGTGTCGGTTCGGGAATCGGTGGCCGATGTCGAGGAGACCCTGTTGATCGCGGTCGGCCTCGTGATCGTCGTCATCTTCCTGTTCCTGCGCTCAGCTTCGGCGACGTTCATTCCCGCGCTGGCGGTTCCGATTTCGTTGTTCGGCACCTGCGCCGTGATGTATGCGCTGGACTATTCCATCAACAACATGACGCTGCTGGCGCTGACCTTGTCCGTCGGTTTCGTGGTGGACGACGCCATCGTCATGCTCGAAAATATCGTGCGGTACATCGAGCAGGGCATGAAGCCCTATGAGGCCGCCCTGAAGGGCGCCCGCGAGATCGGCTTCACGATTCTGTCGATCACGTTCTCGCTGATCGCGGTCTTCATTCCGGTGCTGCTGATGGGCGGCATCGTGGGCCGCGTGTTCCGCGAATTCGCCGTCACGATCTCGGTGGCGATCCTCGTGTCGGGTTTCGTGTCATTGACCTTGACGCCCATGCTCTGCGCGCGCGTGCTGAAGGCGCACGACCCGCACCATCGCCCCAACTTCGTCCTGCGCTGGTTTGAGACGATGTTCAACGCATGGCTTCGCGCCTACGAGTGGTCGCTCGATCGCGTGCTGGCTTACAAGTCCGTGATGCTGGTGGTTACTCTGGCGACGCTTGGCGCAACCGTCTGGCTGTACATCATCGTTCCGAAAGGATTTTTCCCGCAGGAGGATACCGGCTTCCTTGTCGGCGTGACGGAAGCCGCGACGGATACCTCGTTCCAGGCGATGAGCGAGCGGCAGAAGGTGCTGGCCGATGCCCTGCGGGCCGATCCGGCGGTTGAATTCGTCAACAGCACGGTCGGCTCAGGCGGTCCCAATGCGACCGCGAACTACGGCCGGCTCTTTATCGGGCTGAAACCGAAGGACGAGCGCGCGCCCGTGCAGGTTGTCGTCGCGCGCTTCCGGCAGACGGCGTTGCAGGTGCCGGGATTGCAGGCGTTCTTCCAGAGCATCCAGAACCT
>JAGVII010000875.1 GCA_020056155.1 Afipia sp. | reverse complement strand
TCGAGCATCCGGCGTTCCGCGCGCCCTCTATCTGAGGGTGACGAAACGTAACCCACACCTCGGGCGCGAAAGCGCGTCGCGAGATCGCGAAGCTGTATCCGGAATTTGCAGGCGAGAATGGACGTGGCTGTTTGAATCGGTGGATCTGAAGCGAGCGAGGCATAACAGCATCATTGATGCCATTGATGTCATGGCCGGGCCTGTCCCGGCCATCTCGATTATCGAGCACAGTGCCTCATTCATCGGGATCACCGGGACAAGCCCGGTGACGACAGGAAGACAAGCGCAAACGCGGCTCGCACCTCAGGATGACGCGAAGACCCAAAGAAAAACCCCGCCGAAGCGGGGCTTTGGATGGAGAAGCTGCGAGGCTCACCACCAGGTGCGGCAGACGCGGCGGCCCGGAGCCCAGTAACGGCACCTGCGCACCACCGGCGGGCGAACCACGACCACGCGGCCACGGTTGAGGACGCAGCGGCCATACGGACCGCGGTGGAAGCCGCGGCCGCAACCGCCGGCAACCTGGATGACATCAGCGCTGATGCCCGGTGCGGGAGCTGCGGGCATTGCGTTGGCGGCGCTGAAACCGGCCGCGGAGGCAGCGAAAAGTGCTGCTGCGAACAACGTTTTCATGTGTGTCCTTCCTCGATCATCGTGTTGCGAAATTGTGTTGCGACGGCCCGGCCGGGGTCTGGCCAGGAAGCCGGAATCAGATCGCCGGCATTTGGCCGGCGCGGGACATTATTCTTTCGAAGATTGACACAAGATGAACCGGTCATGATGATGCGGACGGAGCATGGGTTCCGTTTTATGGGCGCGGATTTGTGTTTACTCGCGCCGGCATTTGCCGGCGAGGTTGCGGCGGTATCCGACCTGGCACTTGCGGGCGAACAACCGCATCAGTCTCGGCCCCTTCGGTTGCGGACGGCAGACGCCGCTGGAAAGGCGATGAAATCCGATGCCGCATCCATCCTTCACCGCCACCACATCACCGCGCGGAGCGACGGCCGGCGAGGCGACTGGCATCGCCTGCACGGCTCCCGCGCCGAGCATCATGGCTGCAAGAACAACTGCTGTGAGACGCCTTCATCGTCGGCCTTCCCGGCGATCAGAGCTTCGGCGCGTTGCCGAGCGGAGTCTTGTTCAGGGCCTCGTTCTTCTCGGCGGCGAAAGCGTCCGCGTCGATCTTCGCGGCGCTAAAAACCTGCTTGAAGTCGATCAGGGTGAATTCAGTCTTGCTGACCCGGTCCGGCGTGATACCCGGCGAGATTTCGACGCTTAGCAGGCCGTCGCAATTCGCGCCCTTGGCTTCAGTGGCGAGCTTGTCGAGCGCCTTGTCCGACGCCTGCGCGCGCTTCAACACGGCCACGCAGCTTCCGCGGCCGTTGGAGTCGTTGAGCGCAACCGCGGCCCTGGGGTTGATCGGCGCGTTGAGGGCTTCGAGCGCCGAAGCGGGAGTGTACTTCTGCTTCACCGACATCACCTTGCCGTTCTTGTAGAAGTAATACATCCGTCCGTCGCCGATCGCGGTGGGGGCGCCGTATTTCGCCGTCACACGCTCGATCATTTCTGCCTTGGAAGGCTGCTTGCCGGATGCAAAGCCGAGATTGCGCGAGATGTAATAGGCGCGATTGGAACTCGCGGGCGAGGAGAACACCGCCATCATCGATTCGCCTGGATGGTCGCTGGTTGCGGGAGACACGAATTTCATCGACGTGACATAGGTCACGTTGGTGCCGCCGAATTTCTGCTGCGCGGTCTCCGGCTTCACGCCCGGGTGGTCTCTCAGGTAGGACTCGAAAATCGGAGAAGCCTTGCTGCCTTCGATGTTGCTCGACAGGCCGATGATGTCCGGCTGCACCTTCTTTGTGAACGCGGTGTCGGGCATCTTCGGCCTGATTTCGTAAGTCCAGCCGGTGGCCGGGGCCGTGACCGAAAACAGCGCGACAAATGCGACTAAACCACTGCGAAACATGGAACACCCTGTCAAAAAAATCGGGACATCAAAAGCGCGAAAAGCGCAGCGAATTACGCCAATTTTTGCTCGGCGCTGTCAACTCCGGATTGTT
>JAGVII010000204.1 GCA_020056155.1 Afipia sp. | reverse complement strand
TGCAGGAACGAAGCATCCATGCTGCTGAGTTGATCCATCCTCATCCTCCCCTGACGTTTTAAAGCTGCGGACACCACCGCGCCGTTTTATCGCACCAGTGTTCCTGGCGCCTTCTCCCCTTAAGCCGCATCGAGCGACGGATCGTCAAGTTTAGGCCTGTGCAGCGACCTTTCGCTCCTCCTCGTCGTACAATTCCTTCTTGGATATCTTGCCGACGGCAGTCTTCGGCAACTCGGAACGGATTTCGAGCGCCTGCACCATTTCGTGCTTGCCGAGTTTGTCCTTCAGGAACTTCTGCAATTCGTCGACTGAGAATGCCGTAGCGCCAGCCTTCAGCGTGACGAAGGCCTTCGGTGACTGGCCGCGATACTCGTCACGGATACCGATCACCGCGACCTCCGCGACTAACGGGTGCTTATAGATCGCCTCCTCAAGCACGCGCGGATAGACGTTGTAGCCGCTGCACAACAGCATGTCCTTGGTGCGATCCACGATGAAGATGAATCCGTCCTCGTCCATGTATCCGACGTCGCCGGTCCGCAGGAAGCCGTCGAACGTCGTGACATCCGCCGTCGCCTGCGGGTTACTCCAATAACCCTTCATGACGTTCGGACCTCTAATGCAGATTTCGCCGCGCTCGCCGAGCGCGACATATTTTCCCGGATCATCGATACTAAGGAATTTGATATCGATGCCCGGCATCGGCATTCCGCACGAGCCGGCCTTGCGCATGCCGTTGACTGGCGTGAATGTTCCGGTCGGCGAGGTCTCGGTCATACCCCAGCCCTCGCTAAGATTGCAGCCGGTGATCGCTGCGAATTGCTGCGCAACCTCAAGCGGCAGCGGCGCGCCGCCCGAGCCGCAATACTTGAGCGAGCTCAGATCGTATTTTGATGTCTCGGGGTGATTGATCAGCGCAGTATACATCGTCGGAACACCACAAAACACAGTCAGCTTCTTGTTTGCGATTTCCTCAAGCGTAGTCTTGGGATCGAAGCGAACGTGCTGGAGAATCTCCGCTCCCCCAAGAACGGCGAACAATACGTTCACCGTCAACGCATAGATATGGAACGGCGGCAACACCGCGAGCACGCTCTCTTGCCCCTCGACCAGCACTGGCGGCGTTCCGCTCGTGGTTTCCCATGCCTGCTGGCATGCGCTGGACAGATTGGCATGCGTCAACATCGCCCCCTTGGGCAGACCAGTGGTGCCTCCAGTATACTGGAGCACGGCAATTGTCTCGTTTGGATCAGGGATCGGATAGACGTTGTAGGCTCCATCGTTGTCCAGCAATTCGGCGAAGCTGACATGCCGGTCATCCAGCGCAACTTCGCTGAGCTGCTTGCCCGCCTTCATTTGGACCGTCACTGCTTCCGGGGAGGCTGACATCTCGGCTATGTTGCCGACGATCAGCTTCTTCAGGCGTGTCTTGCCAAGCATCGGCGCCATTTGAAGATACAGTGCCGCAAGATCGAGCGTGATGATGAAATCCGTGCGGCTGTCTTCGATCTTGTGTTCAAGCACCTTAGCCGCATCGAGCGGAGAGTAGTTGACAACTGTGCCGCCAGCCTTCAGTACGCCGAAGAAAGCAATGATGTAATGCGGTGTGTTCGGCAAAAATAAGCCGACATGAACGCCAGGCTTTACCCCTAGCTTTTGCAGCCCGCGCGCCGCGCGGTTCACCTGATCCTCCAGTTCGCGATAGGTCAGGCGCTTGCCCATGAAGTCGATCGCCGGCCGATCGTGAAACTTCGCGACCGTATCCTCAAGTATCTTCTGCACAGGCTCGGGAACGATATCGATGTTCCAGCGCACGCCGGATGGATAGGATTTGATCCAGGGCATATCGTTCATTTGCATTCCCTCCCTTTCAATCTTCGCATTGTCAGACGGCGGTCACACCACCATCGACAGCAAGCGTCTGGCCGGTAATGAAGGCGCAGGCGTCAGAAGCAAACAGTGCCGTCACGCCCTTCAGATCTTCGGGGCCGCCCCCGCGCTTCATTGGCGCCATGTGCGCGGTAACGTCCTCGTCGAGTTGCGCAGTCATCTTGGTCGGAAAGTAGCCGGGCGCGATCGCGTTGACGTTGATTCCGAGCGGCGCCCATTCGTTGGCCAGCGTGCGCGTCATGTTTACAACTGCGCCCTTGCTGGTGTTGTAGGCAAGCGTCGGCACGCTCTCCGGATAGGTACCGGTAAGGCCCTGGATCGATGCAATGTTGATCACCTTCCCGCTCCGGCGCGGTACCATGCAACGACGCCCCACCTCCTGCGTGGCGACGAAGATCGCCGTCACGTTCAAGGTGATCACCTTGTTCCAGCCGTCCAGGGAATGCTCGGTTGTCGCGGCGCCCCAGGACGTTCCGGCATTGTTGACAAGAATGTCGATAGGGCCGAGTGCGGCGATGACCCGATCGACCATCGGCGCAATCGCTGCCAGTTGTCCCATGTCGCAGACTACTGGAAGCGCCTCGATGCCCAGCGATTTCAGGTGTGCGGCCGCCGCTTCGAGTTCGTCCGCCTTTCTCGCCGTGATCGCAACCTTTGCACCGAGTTCACCCAGCACCTCGGCCATCTGAAGGCCAAGACCGCGGGATCCGCCGGTGATGAGCGCCACCCGCCCTGTCAGGTCCTGTAATTTTGCCAGACTCATCATTTCCTCTCGATCGACGGTCGTGCGCCGCCTTTGTCGTTGCAGCGAATTGCCGCCCATGCTTCAGAACGCGATCGCGCCACCTCGTCACATTACTTCGGCTGGAACAGCTTTTGCAGGCTGGCCATATTCTCCTGCAGGCGCTGTTGAACAACTGTCCAGGCGTTGTTGCGTGCCTGCGCCTCTATCTCGGAAAGCTCACGGAAGTTCGCGACAGCTTTCTCTACACCCTGCCTGACAGCTTCAGCTTGCTTCGACATCGCATCGCTGCTGGTGGCGTCCTTTACTGCCGACTGCCACTGCGCGAGCGTCTCCTGCAGGATTTCGTTGCGCCGCTCGACAAGCGCCTTGATGCCCTCGGATGCCTGCCGGTTCGCCTCGGCCAACGCCTCCATGTCCCTGCGCTGCCAATCGACAAGCGCCGCGACGTCGATGCCGGGCAATTGAAATTTCTCAACCAGCTTTTTAAGATCGTCCAGCCAGGGCATCGCGCTTGCCCCCGGATTGGTGGACTGCTTGCTGTCGGTCTCCATGGACTCCTCCTTCTTGGATTCGATGACTGTGGACGTGCGGCGGGTTGAGCGAACTAAGCGACCGGGCCGGCCCGCAGCGCGGCCTCGCAATCGGTGTCGCTACGATGCGGATCGGGGTACAGCATGCCGCGAAGTCCGCCACGATCGAACGGGCTCCATTCACCCTCCGGCAGCGCAAGCCGATCCGCGATTGCGTACAGCACTGCGGGGTTGTGCCCCAGACCGGAATGGCTGCCTTCGACTTCGATGTTTTGCGTCGTCGGGCTTTCCTGCTCGCGACAGCCCTGCCAAGCGACAATGCCGTCGGTACGCGTATAGATTGCCGTGCTAGGAACCGGCGGCGGAAGCTTCATGGTTTCGCGGCCAGGCCAATCATCGACCCTTCGCCCGCTCAAAATTTCGTAGAGTCGCCAAGCGTTGCTCGCCTTCGGCTCGTTGGCGAAGGGACTACCAAGCGTAATCACCTGGCGCACCAGCTCCGGAGCTCTCCGCGCGGCTTCGCGCGCGAAGACCCCACCCAGGCTCCATCCGATCAAGCTAACCTTGCGCTCGTAACGGCCGACGAGTTCGGCAAGGCGTGCATCTATCCCGGCTTCTACACCTTCGCGCGGCCCATGGTTCAGACCCAGCTTCCAGCCATGCGCCGCGTAGCCCTGCGCTTTCAGATAGCTTCGCAGCGGGCGCGTCGAGATGTCGCTTGCGCTAAGTCCAGGCAGCACAAGCACCGGGTGGCCATCGCCACGCGGCGCATATCGCAGCAACGGATATGCTGCAAAGAATGCTTGCAGCTCCAAGATACCCCGCACTTCCAACGCCAGTAACAGACGCGATGGCGGACTTGAACGGTTTACGGCCGTGTCCATGTCAGAACGCTCCCCTCTCGTGTTGCGGCATTCCCGCATTCTTCTCAGCATCAAGTCATTTTGCGTCGGTCGTGATCGAAAGCGATGAAGCCAGGATCACGCACGCGCCGCTTGATTTATGAGCAAACGCTATCGAGCGCCTCAGAACCGCGAAAGGTGCGAATAACCCACTTGTCCGGTTAGTTTGGGACAACGAGAGATATGTCTCGGTCTATTGTCGACACTTAGCTAATCCTGAAGTCCGACGGGCTCCTGCCTGTCCAGCGTGCGAAGGCATGCCGGAAGTTGGCGGCATCGCTGTAGTCGAGCCGCGCAGCGATTTCCTCGTTGGTCATGCGTGTATTGCGGAGGTACTCGACCGCAAGCTTCATGCGCACTTCAGCAACAACGTCCCGGTACGTGACCTGCTCCGCCTCCAACCTGCGGCGCAGCGTGCGAGGATGAATCGACAGCTCGGAGGCCATCTCCTCGATGCTCGGAAAACGGCCCGGGTGCTCCAACAGGGCTCGCCGAATATCCGCAGCCACACCGCCATGCTGGTTTCTGCCGAGAAATCGCTCGCACATTTCCGCCGCCATCACATTGGTGGTCGGATCTGGCCGCACCATCGGGTGATCGATCCATCCGGCATTGAATTCCAGTTCGTTCCTAGGCTGATCGAACAAGACCGGGCACTGGACCATGCGCTTATAGATCCGGGAATGCGCTGGCGCCGGATATGCGGCCCGCAGACGCAAAATATCGAACGATCCACCGAACAAATCTCTGCAGAGAGTCAGCAACGCGGCAAACGCAAATTCCATCGCAAAGCGATAAATGTCGTCGTTATGATTTCGCGACAGCAGAGGTTCAAGGGCGAAGATCGCCGTGTCCTCGTCGCGTGAAAAGACGACGTCGGCTATTGCTCCGAGAACACGACTGTACTTGGTTGTGAAATCGATGCTCTCGGCACGTGTGGGGCTGCTCAGTAACGCGTAGCCATATAATCCATACGCCATGATATGGATCTGCTGTCCCGCTCGAAATGCAATCGCGGGGTCTTTCGACAGCTGGATTGCATTACGAAATACCGTTTCAACTTGCTGGTATGACACCCGCGTAACACCGGACTTCAGATCGGAGACCCTGAGGCCGGCTCCGGATAAAGCCTGCGACGCCGATATTCCTTCTTCGCGGAGAACAGCGACGACCGCGGCAATGCGATGCGCCGCATACACGCGCTGCACGAGATTGGGTGATGGCCGGTACACGATCCCGCTTTCCCTCCGGCTTCGAGAATGCCATTTGGTGCGACAGTGTCGGCACCTTCCCTCGATGCCGCCGATCGGGCACAAACGCTACCCGATAATCCCTGTGGAATGGAAGGTGCGATCAATCCAATCGCCGGGTGAGTTACGGACAGCGCCCAGCCGAGAGATCGCCGCATCGATCGCGAGGCAGGTTGACAAAAAATGAGACCGCTGGCCGCGCGGCGCCAGCGGTCAAGTTTGGGGCCGAAACCGAATGATGATCGTTTCATACCAAGACCACTCCATCTGCGGGAGGTGCGAATTATCCAATCTGCCGGTGAGTTGCGGACGAAATGGATCGCCGAACTGACGATCAGGCGCGCGCTCCAACTCGGAAATCAGATGGACTTTTGCCTGTCCAGCGCACAAACGCGTGCCGGAAGTTTGCGGCGTCGCTATACCCCAATCGGCTGGCTATCTCGTCGTTGGTCATATGCGTCTTGCGCAAGTACTCGATGGCGAGTCGCATGCGCACCTCCGCCAGAAGATCACGATAGGAATTTCCTTCCGCCTCGAGCTTACGCCGCAGCGCACGCGGATACATTCCCAGCTTCTCTGCGATCGCTTCGATACTTGGATACTTTCCGGGCTGTTCGATCAGGATTCGCCGGATGTCGGCGGCAACCCCGCCCGCGCGATTGACCTCACCTAAAAGGTGCTCGCACATTTCGGATGCCATCGCATGAGTCCGAGAATCTGCAAGTGCCATCGGGCCGTCGGCTCGATCGTGCTCATATCCGCAGTTGCGCTGTCCAAAGAGAACTGGACACTCGAACAAGTCGTTGTAGACACCGGCATGAGGTGGCAGGGCATAATCGAGTAGCACGCGCGAGAACTTGAACGCCTGACCGATGCGATCCCGAGTTGCCGTCAGATGCGCCGACAAGGCGAATTCAACCGCGAAGCGATGAATCTCCTCAGCGGGATTTGGCCAGTGCAGCGGCTCGAAAGTGACTGCGACTGTCGCGCTGTCCTGCGTAACTACGAAATCGCAGAACGGACCAACGACCCGAATGTACCGAGCAGCAAAATCGCGAGCCTCCGCATGCGTCGCACTGCTCAAAAGCGCATATCCGTACATTCCATAGGCCGTGATGCGCATCCGCTGGCCGGCGCGCAGTGCAACAGCCGGATCGCTCGACGAGCGCATTACGTTGCGAATTACGATATCGAGTTGCTTGTAGGATATCTTCGTCGTGTGGATCTTGAGCAGCGATTCGACGAGGCCTGTACCTTCGAGCGCCACGGGCGCCTCGATACCTTGCTCGCCGAGCTCCGCAACAAGCGCGGCAATCGAATGCGGCGAGTAGATTCGCATATCAAAATCGGGGGGCGATCGGCACACAATCCCGCTGTCCTGCAGACCATGCTTACCCGCTCTGATCATTCCGTTCCCTCCCCTTCCGATTCATTTCCTGTCCCTCGTTCGGGCTTCTTTTTTTGGAAGTCATACTCATCACTCGGGCAACGAGACGATCCAGCTTGACGCACTTTCAAAGATACCGGTGCCTCAGCGCTTAGAAAAGAGTTTCGTGTCTCGTGTCCTGAAGTAACCCGCTAAGCGGTCCAATCGCACCTTTTCAGCCAACCTTAGTCAAGTGCAACGTCATCGCGAACGACATGCGACCGCTCGGCCAGAACAACAAGCCGGACACCGGCAAGGCTGCGGCAACGCACAATGGGAGGGATCGCGGTGAGGCAGGAAGATGTACGCAAGCAGTTCACGACGCCGGTCGGCGCGCCAGCCTACCCGCGCGGTCCATTCCGGTTTACGAACCGCGAGTACTTAAACATCCTGTATCGGACCGACATCGACGCTTTGCGCGCGGTTGTTCCCGAGCCGCTGGAAATCGATGAGCCGCTGGTGCGCTGGGAAATCATGCGCATGCCCGACACCGAGGGCTATGGCGACTACACCGAGTGCGGGCAGGTGATTCAGGTGCGCTTTGGTAAGGAAAAGGGCGAGTACCTGCACTCGATGTATCTCGACAACCTGCCGGCGCTGGCCGCGGGCCGCGAGGTCAGCGCATATCCAAAGAGACTCGGCGCGCCGCGGCTGTACGTCGACTCCGATACGCTGGTCGGCACGCTTGACTACGGCTCGCTGCGCGTAGCCACGGCGACCATGGGCTACAAGCACCGTAAGATGGACCTCGAGAAGGCGAAGGCAGAGATTTGCGTTCCGACCTTCATGCTGAAGATCCTGTGGAATTACGACAGCCCGAAGCCTGCCGGCGAGCCGCGCATCTGCGAGTTGTTGCGCACCGAGATCACCGACGTCACCGTCAAAGGGGCGTGGATTGGACCGGCGCGACTGCAGTTGTTCGCCCACGCGCTGGCACCGATGGCTGACTTCCCGGTGCGTGAGGTCGTCGGGGCCAGCCACATCCTGACCGACCTGACATTGGCGCGCGCAAAGCGCTGCTACGACTATCTCGAGAACGCCGGCTAAGCCCGCTCTAGAGGGGAAACCATGTCACAACCAGTGGACCATGCGGCTATCCTTGGCCGCTACAGCAACACCTGCGTCATCGGCGCCGGCGTGATAGGTGCATCCTGGGCCGCGCTGTTCCTGGCTCACGGATTGAATGTCGTTGTCAACGACCCGCAGCCGGACATCGAGAACGTGGTCAGGACCATGCTAACCAAGGCCGGTCCAACGCTAAAAGAACTCGGCCTGCCGCACGAGGGTCTCGACAAGAATTTGCGGTTCGATCCGGATCTGGAACGCGCGATGGCCGGGACCGATCTGGTGCAGGAAAACGGCCCCGAAAATCCGGAATGGAAGCAGCAGCTTTGGGCACGCGTCGAACCCCTGGTGCCGAAGCACGCACTGTTGTTGTCGTCAAGCTCGGCGCGTCCGGCTACGGAGCAGGCAAAGCTGATGAAGGACGGCAGCCGCATGCTCGTCGGCCACCCGTTCAATCCGCCGCATCTGATTCCACTGGTCGAGGTCGTTCCAGGCGAACGCACGTCTCCAAAGGCTATCGCCGATGCAGTGGCATTCTACGAAGCACTCGGCAAGGTACCCCGCGTACTCAAGAAAGAGATCCAGGGCTTTGTCGCCAACCGGCTGCAGCGCGCCATCATGCGCGAGTCATGTTACCTCGTGCAGGAAGGCGTAGTTACCGTCGATGAGCTCGACGACATCGTCACCAGTTCGATCGGTCTGCGATGGGCCGTGAATGGGCCGTTCAGTTCGTTCCACATGGGCGGCGGACCGAAGGGACTGGAGTCGTTCTTCCAGCACCTCGGTAAGAACATGGCCAATTCATTCAAGGTCCTTCCACAGGTCGAACTCGACGAGAAGTTTCAGCAACGCATCATCGATCAGGCGGCAGCTTCGTTCGGCAAAACGCCTATTCACCAGATGGAACGTAAGCGCGACGATGCACAGCTCGCGATCTTGCATGCGCTCGCGGCGGTGAGTTCCAGGAACGAGGGGCAAGTATGAGTGGCTCGCTCAGCGGGCACCGCGCGCTGGTAACTGCGGGGGCATCGGGCATCGGTCGCGTCATCGCACAGCGACTGATCGAAGCAGGTGCCCGCTGCATGGTTTGCGACGTCGACGCTGCTGCGCTTGGCGAGTACGCGTCGACATTTGGCAAAGGCCTCGCAGTGCCAGCCGACGTGGCGGACGAAGCACAGGTCGATGTGCTATTCGATCAGGTTGAGCAACGGCTCGGTGGCCTCGATGTTCTGGTGAACAACGCCGGCATCTCCGGACCGACCTTGCCGGCGGAAGAATTATCTCTCGACGATTGGCGCCACACGATCGCCGTCAATCTCGATGGGCATTTCCTCTGCGCGCGCCGTGCAATCCCGCTGCTGCGCGACGCTGGAGGCGGCAGCATCATCAACATGTCGTCGATCGGAGGCCGGCTCGGCTATCCGAAGCGCGCCGCAAATGCGGCGGCCAAGTGGGGCATCGTCGGGTTCACGAAGACATTGTCGATCGAACTCGGGCCGCTCGGCATCCGCGTCAATGCCATCCAACCGGGAATGGTGGAAGGCCCGCGCGTCGAGCGCGTCATGCGCGAGAAAGCCGAGTCGATGGGCATATCCTATGAGACCCTTCAGAACCG
>JAGVII010000767.1 GCA_020056155.1 Afipia sp. | reverse complement strand
GTTTCCGACAGCCGCCGCTTTGCCTCATCGATTCGCAGCGAAAGAACGTAGTTGTATGGCGTCGTGCCGACGCTTTCCTGAAATGCGCGCAGGAAATGCCGCTTGCTCAGCCCGGATACCTTCGAGAGTTCCGCAAGACAGATCGGCTCGGCGAGGTTCTCACGCACATACTCCTCAAGGCGACGGAGACTGCGGCCTGGTAAACCTCCGCGCAATTCTTTGGAGGAGGGCTGACTCATTTCGCTCACCCGGGAAATGTGGGCCAGCGCCTGAATTGACCATCCCTCCGCCATGAGGTTGAAAACGTTATCGGGCGAAGCCGCCTCACGACAAAGTTCGGCGAGTCCGCGGGTTAATCCGTCATGCTCAAAGGCAATTGTCGAATTTGTGATCGCGTTCTGGAGACGCTCGCCCACAAAAGACGGATTGAGGAAGACGACCGTGTAATCGAGGGTCGGCCCGACGTTCCATTCGCCTTCGATCTCGATTGCGGCGGGGAAGATTGCCAGCTTCGACTTCCCCGGAAACCGGCGCTCAACCGGACGCCCGTCAATCGTCGCCCTGAGGCGTTCGGCTCCCTTGCCGAACCAGAACAACGACAACTCCGGCTGGCGAAAATGCCAATGCATTCGGCCAACGGTTTCCCTGCGAAGAACTTCGATCCGCATGCTCGGCGTATCGGTAATGACGGACGACACAAGATCGCCTCCGACCAGCCGGACGTAGTTCTCGCTGACGTTTCCCATTCCAACCTCGTTCAAACGCGAGTTCCAGGATAGAATGCACTAAACGCGGGAAAGAAGCGAGGCGATTTATTGTTGCGCCGCGACATGATCCTTAGCTTTTGCTTTACACAGCCAGTCCGGCTGGACGGACAACGTGGGAACTGACCTTCACGCTGATGAAAAAGGGAACGCTTCCATAATCGTGCCCGTGCACAACCCGAATCCGATGGAAGTAAAATCCTCCCGGCGGCAACGCCCCCTCAATGTGATTTCATCACCATCTGCCAGAAAACTGCGTGTCTCGCCGCTCGGGAGCGTTAGCGGACGGGTGCCTCCGGCGGTCAATTCGAGCATGCTGCTCAACTCTTCGTCGCGCGGGCCCGAAATCGTTCCTGTGCCGATGAGGTCGCCCGGCTGGAGATTGCAGCCGTTCACCGTATGATGCGCAACCATTTGTGCCGGCGTCCAGTAAAGGTGACGCGCGTTGGACGTGAGTATCTCGACAGCACTTTCGCCCTTGCTTCGCATGTGCGCCGTTGAGAGAAGGACTTTCAGCTCGATGTCTAACCCGCCGGTCGCTTGATCTTCCGTATCACGCAGATAGTCGAGCGGCCGCGGGTCGCCTTGCGGGCGATCCATCGCAGGAACCCGGAACGGCGCAAGTGCATCGACAGTCACGACCCACGGCGAGACCGATGTCGCGAAACTTTTGCTGAGAAACGGCCCCAGCGGAAACATCTCCCAGCGCTGAACGTCGCGCGCCGACCAGTCGTTGAGGAGCGAGAATCCGACGATATGGTTTCCTGCATCCTCAACGACGATCCGGCTGCCGAGCGTGTTGCCGCCAGCCACATAGAAGCCGAGTTCCAGTTCGAAATCCAGCCGTTCGCAGGCGCCGAAATCCGGCGGCCTTCCCGCGTCGGAGGGAGGTTTTTGTCCGAGCGGTCGCCGCACTGGACCCTGCCCGACCTGCACTGAGGATGCCCGCCCGTGATAGGCGATAGGCACCCACTTGTAGTTCGCCGGCAGCGGATTTTCCGGAGTCAGCAAAGCGCCCGCCGCACGCGCATGATAAATGCCCGCATAGAAGTCGGTGTAATTTGCGACACGAGTTGGCCGATGCACACGGCAGCTAGCCATCGGAACAATCAGATCGGACGCCAGTTGCCGGACAGCTTTCCCGCTGTCGCTCTCGCTGAGAAGCGCAGAGAGTGCACGCCGCAGATTTCGCATGGGACCGCGTCCGAGCGCGAACAGGGCATTGAGCGAATCCTGCGCCAACACCTCTTGCGGGATATCCTGCGGCAGCAACCCGTGCCGGCACGCTTCCAGCAGATCGAGAATCTGATCTCCTATGGCGGCTCCGGGTCTGGGGTCTCTCGACGACGTGCTGAAAACGCCGAACGGAAGATTCTGGATCGGAAAATCGCTCTCCGGATTGTTGGCTGAATCGATAAAACTGCGGCGTGCAGGGTCGTGCGTTTCATCAATCATCGGCTGCATTGCAAACTCCTAATCCAAACAAGGCAGCCTCGTCTTTCGTCTGCTCTTGCCTGACGCGAGCCACGCCACCACCATAACGCGAGCACCAAAGGCACATGCTCACTAGGGAACTAGTCGTAAGTCCCGACCGGGTTGCGTCTGCTGAGAAGTACTTTGCGTTCCTGGAGGTCCTTGATCCGCGACGGCAAAACATTGTTCTCGAGGAGGATCTCCTCATTGTGCTCACCCTGGAAAGCCGGAATACCGGGAGCTGGAAGTACGGATTGACTGAAACGCCACGGGTTTCCCGGCATGCGGGTCGTGCTCCCAGCCCGGTCGTCAATATCCACGACCGCTCCCCATTCCTTCACCCATTCGGACTCGGCAAACTCGCTGACCGTGCGAACTTCTCCGACAGCAAGTCCCGCCTCGCTGACTTGCGCCTGGAGCTGATTGAGATCGGAGAATGTCGTCAGCCACGACCGGATTTCCGCCAGCAGCGATGGAAGATTTTGACGCCGCAGGTTCGCGGTGGCATAGCGCGGATCCTTCAACAGATCGTTTCGCCGCATCATGGCGCAATAGCGATTGAACATCGGGCTGTAGATCGGACTTGCCGCGATAGTGAGCTTGCGACCGTCAGACATCTCAAAAATATGAGACTCATTTGCGGATAGCGCAATCGGTTCCCCGTCGGTATCGATGCCCGACAGTTGCGCCCCGGCACGCTCGTTTATAGACAGCATGGTTGCGGCCATCGCGACATCGACGTGCTGCCCTTCGCCAGTGCGATTGCGATGATTCAGTGCGGCCAGGATTGCGATCACGCCTTGAAGACCGGTGTAGATATCTGCATGGCTGCAGGCATCACCGCGCAATTCCGATAAGGCTTCGCCGAAATGTTCCTGAACGATAGAAGTCAGCCCGGTCTCCGCCTGCACGGTGGGCGCGAATGCTGGCCGGTTGCTCCACGATGTGCCCTGTCCGTAACCGCTGAGCGACGCGTAGACCACCTTTGGATTGAACGCCCGAACGTCTTCGTAAGCCAGGCCAAATCGCTTCAGAGTCCCCGGCCGGAAATTCTCAACAATGACGTCGGCGGTGCGGCATAGATCAACCACGATCTCGCGCGCCTCGGCCCAGTTGAGATCAATACTCAGATTTCGCTTTCCCGCGTTTTGCTGAACGAAATAGAGACCCATATCGCCGATATGCGGCAGGCTGACGCGGCCGATATCGCCGGCCGGCGGCTCGATCTTGGTGACCTGCGCGCCGAGGTCACGAAGCGCTTTCGTGCAATGCGGCCCGGCAAGTACGCGGGTGAAATCGATGACGCGCAATCCTTCCAAAGGAGCTGAGGACACTGTCAGTCTCCCTTGAATGCTGCCGAGGCTGGGCCAGTGGCAAAAAATGCATCAAAGCCCCGCTGCCGATCGGCCGCCTTCCAGATCATGTTGTTGATCTCGATCTGCCGCTTGTCTGCGGCCGCTATGCCGCCACGCGCCGCGAGGTTCGCCTGCATCTTGATCCCTTCGATCACCTTGGTCGGACCGGCCGCCAGTTGGCGTGCCCACGTCAGCGACGCAGCAGGCAGCTCTGCCTCCGGCACGACGAGATTGATGATGCCCCAGCGCTCGAAGGCTTCCGGCGTATGACGCCGCCCAAGCATGGCAATTTCCTTCGCACGCGCGGAGCCTGCGCGTTGAGCGAGCCTTTGTGTACCGCCGAGCAGTGGAAGCAGTCCGACGGTGACTTCAACCTGGCCCAAGAACGATGTGTCTGCGGCGATGATCATGTCGCATGTCAGCGCCAACTCCAGGCCGCCGCCGAGCACACCGCCATGGACGGCTGCCACAGTCGGCACCGGCACATTTTCCAGCACGTCTAAAAACTCAAGAAAGCGCTTTTCATCGCTCTGGATCATTGTGGTCGTGCCAAACGACTTGAGTTCGGCGCCGGCGCAGAAATGGCGCATTGAGCTGCGCAGAAGAATCGCGCGGCATCCCGCCGCGAGCACCGCCCGATAAGCTGCGATCAAATCAGCGATCATCTGGTCGTCGATCAGATTGTGCGGCGGCTTGGCGAGCGTCACGACGCCCACTGCGCCGTTCATCTCATGCGTAACTGTCGTCATTTCATCTCCTGTTCAACCGGCGCCGCCGCTTTCGGGGATCGCCCCTTTCACTCGGCAACTTGTCCGCCGCCCTCCGCGTCAGCAACGTCAAAGAATGCCAATATTCGGGTCCGAAAATGCCAAAAGCCACGTAGTGCGGTGACAAAGCAGGTCAAAACGTGCCAATCTGATCAAAAAGAAAGAACCCAACCTGGGCCGGAGGAGACGATGCTGATATCGAAGATTATGAGTCCGTTGTCGGACGACATCGATGCGCCGACCCAGAGCATGCTCGGACTTGCCGCCCTCGCTGCAGAACTCGCCGCCGAAGGCGTTTCAGTGAAGGATCTGTTCGCCCATACCGGCGCGCAACCGTCACAACTGGAAGACCCGCAGGCACGCATCTCGCGTCGACAGCGCTTGGCTATCTATCGAAACGCCGTTGCGCTGGCAAAACGAACAGATATCGGATTGCTGGCAGGCGCGCGGCAACGCATCAGCGACTACGGCATCTATGGCTATGCGATGGTCAGTAGCCCCACATTCGGAGAGGCGCTGAAATTCTCCGTCGAACGTATTACGCAGGCCGGATCTACCGTATTGCAGATCAGTTTCCGCGTAGAGAATGACACCGCGATTCTTCGAAGCCATGGCACTCAGTCGCTTGGCCACCTGCTTCCGTTCGTCGCGGAGTTCTGGCGAAGTTCGATGACCGTGCTCTTCAGTCGGGTGCTGGAGGCGCCATTCCCTACGACTCGCATGATGTTTCCCTTCCCGCCCCCCGTTCATTGGCGAAACTACGAGCGGATGTTCAACTGCCCGATCGAATTCGACGCTGGATCGATGGAATGGCATTTCCCAGTCGAGGTGATGAGTCGGCGCTGTCCGAACGCGAATCCAATCACGGCGCAGGTTTGTCAGCAGTTCTGCAATGCAGTCATGGCACCAGGCCCTGGAGAAACGGACCTTGTGCGCCGCATAAGAACCGCATGCCTCAATAGTCCGCGGCGCTTTCCCAATGCTGGAGAGATTGCAGATCAACTCGGCCTTTCCCTGCGGACGCTGCATCGGCGGCTAGCGCAGGAAGGACTCACTTATCAATCCGTTCTGGACAATATGCGCCGCTCGGTAGCGACAGAGTTTCTGGAAAACACCCATCTCATGATCGATGAGGTCGCAGAGCGAGTCGGATTTTCGGACGCCACCAGCTTTCGCAAGGCTTTCCGGAAATGGACCGGTCATTCGCCGACGCACTAACGACCACGCCAATTGGGCTAGCTTCCGCTGACTTGATCAGCGCATGAGAGCACAGCGTCTTACACGATGCCGCTGTCTTAGCATTGGCATCTTATGACGCGTCATTTGGCACGGATCGACGTTGTCATACCAGGCAGAGCGCACAAGATTGACGCGATCGCTTGGGAGACTCCATGTGCAACCTCGATAGCATTTTTGCCTTGCTCATCTTTGAAAGCGTCGCTTCTGAAAAGCGGCCGCTGGGATCGATGCAGAATCGATCCCAAAACAAGATTGCCGATGGGCTGGGCGCTTACCAGCCTGCCTTCGGATCACGCATCGCGTTTCCTGTAAGAGGCAATCGAAACCAATCCCTTTTCGAAGGTGCATGAGGTCCAACGATAATGGATTTGCACGATATGCACGTCTACGAGCCCGCCAAAGTGCACGGACTTCGGCACAACGCACAACCCTTTCAGTGCCATCATAGCGCCGCGGCCGATTGGATGGATTTCGTCGCGAACGGCAAACCGCACTGCCGAACCCGATTCTTCGCGCGGGCCGAGGTGGCGACTACGTCGAGGTCACACAGGACCAGATGTTCGAGATGGAAAGGCCAGCGGGAAGCAGCGTCCCTGCCTTCCATGGCGCTTAATGACCGGACTTAAGATCCGGCAACCCAGCACACACACGCTTATACGGAGGAAACATGAAACAGATTCAAACATCAATTATTGCTGGAGCGATCGTCTGCTTGAGCTTGAGCGTAACCGGACCAGCACACGCCCAGAAGAAGTATGATCCCGGTGCGTCGGACACGACCATCAAACTTGGCAACATCATGCCGTATAGCGGGCCGGCATCCGCCTATAGCGTCATCGGAAAGACGCAAGCCGCGTACTTCAAGAAAATCAATGACGACGGCGGCATCAACGGCCGGAAGATCGAGTTTATCAGCTACGACGATGGTTATAGCCCGCCAAAGGCGGTCGAACAGGCGCGTAAGCTGATCGAGAGCGACGAAGTACTGCTGATTTTCAGCCCCATGGGAACGCCGTCGAATTCTGCGATTCAAAAGTACATGAACGCAAAGAAGGTGCCTCAGCTTTTTCCCGCGTCCTATTCGGCAAAGTGGAGCGACCCAAGGACGTATCCATGGACGATGTTGCTTGGCACCAGCTACCAGACTGAGGGCAGCATCTATGCCGCCTACATCCTTCGCGAGAAGCCCGACGCGAAGATTGCCATTCTTTACCAGAACGATGATTTCGGAAAGGAGTTGTTGAGCGGACTGAAGGCCGGCCTTGGCGCCAAATCATCGATGATTGTGGACGAAGCCCCTTATGAAGTAGCTGACCCCACCATCGACTCTCAAATCGTCAAGCTGAGACATTCTGGCGCCGACGTGATGTTTACCTTCGGCACGCCGAAGTTTGTCGCGCAGAGCATCAAGAAGATCGCTGAACTCGGCTGGAAGCCCATGCACTTCATCCCTAACGTTGCCTCGTCCGTCGGAACGGTAATCGTTCCCGCAGGCGTCGAGAATGCACAGGGCGTGCTATCAGGAACGTTCATCAAGGATGCATCGGATCCGCAGTGGGACAACGACAGGGGCATGAAAGCCTACATATCGTTTCTTGCGAAATACATGCCTGACGCCAACAAGGCCGACAGCCTTATGATCCATGGCTATATGGGGGCCCAATTGATGGTTCAGGTGCTCAAGCAGAGTGGTGACACCCTCACGCGCGAGAACATTATGAAACAGGCCGCAAGTATCAAGAATTTCGAGTCCGATGTTCTCATTCCCGGCATCCTGATCAATACCGGCGAGAAGGACTTTTCCCCGCTCGAAGATATGCAGATGATGCGTTTCAAGGGCAGCCGCTGGGAGCCGTTTGGTGTCGTTATCAAAGGCCGGAGTGACGGCTGACAATCAGTGGCAGTATATCTTCTGTCCGGAATCGTCCTGACGCTGGGTCATGCTTGCAATGCCGCCGCTCTGAACCAGTAGAGCGCCATCGGCCCTGGCAGTATCCCCAGCGTCAACACCAAGAGCGCGACTATCGACGCGCTCGGATTCAACGGCCCAACAGCTAACGCAATACCGACCCCCACGCACCGAGGGCGATAGATTGAAGCCCCCGGTCAAATGCATCGCAGCGGAACCAATAAAGGCAGGGTCGGCATCTAACCGGCAGCACCACACATCGCCGCGATGACAGACCGGTCCTCAAGTCTCAAACGACTCACTTGCCTACGCCGTGCCACACCCGCATCCCGCCTTGTCATTGTTTTTGGCGACGTCGTCTTCTACGCAGCAGGCGTCTGCCCCCGCGGGGCCGGGCCACCGCAACATCCGGCGGAAGCCTCACCTTCAACTCCGCCACGTGTGCAGACGCCCGTTTCCGGAAGCGCAAGTTCCACGCGCTCAGCGGCTTCGCTATCACCGGCAAGATCAGCCGCAATGGACCTGACCTGTTCGTAGCCAGTGATCATCAGGAAAGTGGGTGCCCGCCCGTAAGATTTCATGCCGGCAAGATACAGGCCGGGTTCGTCCTGTGCGAGTTCTCGCGCGCCATGGGGACGGACTGTCCCGCAGCTATGTTCATTAGGGTCGATCAGCGGTGCAAGTGCGACCGGCGCTTCGATTGCAGGATCTAACCGAAGACGTAGCTCGCTCAGAAAACCAATATCCGGCCGGAAGCCCGTCGCCACAATCAATTCGTCCACCACAACGTGTCGGCCACCGCACGACGAACCAGCCCCTATGCGCAGGCGGTCTGCCTTCGGCGAAATGTGGGTCACACCAAATCCTGCTTCGACACGGATGACGCCCGCCGAAACGAGCGCCGCGACCGCAGCACCAAGCTCTCCACGCGCCGCCAGTTTGTCATTTGCACCGCCCCCGAAGGCCTTCGCTGGATCGGAGCCGCGCAGGAGCCAGAGCACTTCCGTTCCGGGAGCCATCTCACGAAGCCGCGCTAGTTCGATCAGCGTTCCGATTGCGGAATGACCGGCGCCGAGAACGCAGACAGTCTTGTCGGCGTATCGTTGGCGATCGGTTCCGCTGATATCGGGCATGGCGTATGCGATGCGATCGGCAAATTCACGCTCTCCAATCGCCAGCAGACCGTTCGCACCGGCGGGATTGGGGGACGACCACGTCCCCGACGTGTCAATCACCGCGTCCGCATGCAGCACTTCCGGCCCTCTGCCGTTTTGATAGCGAATTTCGAACTGCGCAAGGTCTCGTCCCTTCGTCTTGGCCTTGTCGAAGCCGACGCGGCTGATCGCCGTCACCCGGCTCGACGTGCGTATCGCTGCCGCTAGCGATGTGCGGGTCGCAAGCGGATCGAGATATTGCTCGAGCAGTTCGGACCCTGTCGGGTAGATTTGCGGATCCGGTGAATTCCAACCTATTGCCGACAGCAGGCTCGCCGCCGCCTTGTCGACGTTGTACTCCCAAGGCGAGAACAACTGGACGTGCTTCCACTGCCGAACGGCATGCCCGGCGGTAGCGCCTGCCTCCAGAACGACAGGATTCATGCCGCGCTCCAACACATGGGCCGCGGCTGCGAGGCCCACTGGGCCGGCTCCTATGATGGCGACCTTCTTTGTCATGGTGTCTTCTCCGATATTTCCGGAAATATTGAATTATAAAGTCCAAAAAACCTCAGGCTGCGGACTTTGCATCCAAGCGGTCAGTCTCGTCCGCGCAGCATTCCGCCGCCAGGAAGCCGACCAAACCGCGCATTGTGTCGTACTCCGCGTGGCAGATGAGCGTCACGCCATCCCGTTTCTGAACAATTAGACCGACCGCCATGAGTGCCTTGAGGTGGTAGGACATCGTCGAGCCGGCGACCTTCAGCTTCTCGCCAAGGCGACCGACAGGCATGCCTGCATGTCCGGCCCGGACCAAGGCGCGATAAATCTTTAATCGGGTGGGATTCCCGAGCGCCTCAAGGCGCACCGCTGCGTCATCAATTTTCATCCGAACAAAGGATCACCGGGGTCGATACAAGTCAACCATATTTCCAGAATATTCGAATAATGTCCTGACCGCGAATCCACATCGGAGATATCATTTGCTCCTTCGCTTTGGCCGGCGTTGATGTCGCCGCCTTTTACTGGCCGAGTTCCGATT
>JAGVII010000156.1 GCA_020056155.1 Afipia sp. | reverse complement strand
CCGGGCCTCGAGAAGCAGCCGTGGGGCGCGACAACGATGACCGTGTACGATCCGTTCTCAAACCACATCACCTTCAGTGAAGCCGACAAGGCCTCGGCATGAGAGCAATGGATGCCTGAATTACCCGAGGTCGAAACCGTCCGGCGCGGTTTGCAGCCGGTGATGGAAGGACAGCGGATCGCGCGCGTCGAGACCCGCCGCGATGGCCTGCGGTTTCCGTTCCAGAAGGATTTCGTCGCGCGCCTCGAAGGCAGGATAGTCTCTGGCCTCGGCCGCCGCGCGAAATACCTGATGGCCGACATGGAGAGCGGCGATGTGCTGCTGATGCATCTCGGGATGTCGGGATCGTTCCGCGTCACGCTTCCCGAGGGCGAGCGCACGCCGGGCGACTTCCACTATCCGCGCAGCGAAAACCGCACCCACGACCACGTGGTGTTTCACATGACATCCGGCGCGATGATCTCGTTCAACGATCCGCGCCGCTTCGGCTACATGAAGATCGTGCCGCGCGCGGAGATGGACGCCGAACCGCTGCTGCGCGGCCTCGGACCTGAGCCGCTCGGCAACGCATTCGATGCAGCGATGCTGGCGCAGTCCTGCGCGGGCAAGAAAACGTCGCTGAAGGCTGCGCTGCTGGACCAGCGCGTGGTCGCGGGTCTCGGAAATATCTATGTCTGCGAGGCGCTGTTCCGCTCGCATCTGTCGCCGAAGCGGCAGGCCTCGACATTGGCCTCGCGAAGCGGTGCGCCGACCGATCACGCCAAGCGACTGGTCGGCTCGATCCACACCGTGCTGAATGCGGCGATCAAGGCGGGCGGCTCGTCGCTGCGCGATCATCGCCAGACCGATGGTGAGCTCGGCTATTTCCAGCATTCGTTTCTGGTCTATGACCGCGAAGGCGAGCCGTGCAAGACGCCAAAGTGCAAGGGCACAGTGAGGCGGTTCACGCAGAACGGCCGCTCGACGTTCTGGTGTCCGACCTGTCAGAGGTGATGTAGTTACTTCCGCACGCAGACCAGCCGCAGCACCGACGCCTTTGCATCGGCCGCGCCTGAAACGGGTGTGACACTTTTTGCTTTCAAAAACTCCCGCACGGCCTCGGCGGACACGAGCAGCGCCTGCGACGGTAGCGGCGTGCCCGCAGGCCCGGCGACGACCGCAGGCTTCAGCCGTGCAAGGCCTGCGAACTTTCCGTCGGTATCGAGTGCCGCTGCGCCGGAAAATCCCAGCGCGGGTTCAGGCGACAGCGTCATATCCGTACCTGCGGGCGTTGCAGTCGCCGCGACCACCGTCACCGCGTTGCGCCCGCCCTGATTTTGCGGATCGGCAATGCCAACAAGATTGAGACTCGATTTCGCCGCGCCGGAGCTACCCATCGCCAGTGGCTTCAATCCGCTCGCGCCGTAGATCCGCAGCATTGCCAGTTCACGCGTCTCGTCGTCGGCGACACGCGTGGCGTTGCCGTAACCCGGCACGGCGATGGTCATGCAGCCATCGGTGGCCTGACGATCCGCAACGATCGCGCCGTCGGCGCTGACGATGATGCCGGTGGAGTACTCGACCTTCTTGCGCGGCGGCAGTCCGGCCTGCGCCACGTTGCCGGGGAACGGATTGTACGCGCTCGACATCGCCACGGTGACGGGGATCATGGTGCCTTCGGTGGCCTGATCGTAAAGGATGGTGAGGACTCGAACCTCATCGTTGCGGATCTGGCCGCGGATATAGAATTTCTTCAGGCCCTGAACGCCCGACAGCACAAAGAAATCGGGCTTCACCACGCTGTAGTCGGCCCTGCGGGCGTTCAGTTTCTTCTCGCCGGCGGCGACGGTTGCGGTGGTGGCGCCGGCCTGCTTGCGGCGCAGGAATTCGATCTGGATGGTTCCGGTGGCGGAGGACCATTTGGTGCCGTTAACGTCGCTGACGATCAGCGGCACCAGTTTTGACGGCAGGCCGATGCGCGCGCCGCTGGTCGCGTCGCTGACGATCTTCCAGCCGACATTGTCCTGCCGCTTCCTGGCCTCCGCGCTCAGTGCGCCGCGCTCCTGCGCGTTCAGCACGCCGGTCTCTTTCCCGCCGTGGTCCTTCTGGAATGCCTTGATGGCGGACACCATCCGGCTGCTGGCCTCGCCGTTGATCACGCCGTTGTAGAAGCTGACCCAGGCGAGGTCCGACTGGATCGCAAGACGCTCGGCCTGCTCCATCGCCTTGGCCGTATCGATCGGGGTCTGCACCGCCGGACGGACCGGGACCGTTGTCACCGCCTTCGGCTTGATCTGCGCTGGCGCCCGCTTGGTCTGCGGCTGCCCGGCGGCCGGGGTTTGCGCAGAGGCGCTGGTGGGCATGGCGGCCATCATCAGTGCGAGGATGAACGGCAGTTTCATGAAGGGTCTCATTGCTGGTAAGAAGCGCATCCGAGCATAGAGCATGATGCCGAAAAACGGGTACCGGTTTTCGGGCGGCATCGGCTCCGAAATCGCAGTCGTTTGTCCGCGAGAGCGGCGGCGTGGTTCAACCGGGTGGGAAATAGCGGACGCGAGAGTGATGGCATTAGTGATCCGGTTCTGACATTCGTACTATATTCTTCGCGGGCACTTTTACGAATGTCAGAACCAAGGGATCACTAGAATTATAGTTTGCTAGTGTCCTTTCGAACCCGACGTTCGCCAAGGCCGCGCTGCGAAATGAAGCGAACGTCGGGTTCGGGACACTAGAATGCTGACATCTGAGGAACTGGAGCGATACGCGCGCCATATCGTGTTGCGCGAGGTCGGCGGCCCCGGTCAGGCCGCGCTGAAGGCGTCACGGGTGCTGGTGATCGGGGCGGGTGGCCTTGGCGCGCCGGCCCTGATGTATCTCGCCGCCGCGGGTATCGGCACGCTCGGGGTGGTCGATGATGATGCGGTTTCGCTGTCCAACCTGCAGCGCCAGATCATTCATACCACACCCGATGTCGGCCGGGCGAAAGTGGACAGCGCGGGCGACAGGATTCGCGCGCTTAACCCGCATGTCGTGCTGCGGACCCATGCAGTGCGGCTGGATGCGGCGAATGCGCTGGACCTGATCGGAAACTACGACGTTGTCCTCGATGGCTCCGACAATTTCGCCACGCGCTATCTGGTGTCGGACGCCTGCTATCTGGCGAAGACAACGCTGGTCGCCGGTGCGCTCGGCGTGTTCGACGCGTCGCTGACCACGATCCGCGCGCACGGGGTGGACGCGAACGGCAACATCAATCCGACCTATCGCTGCCTGTTTCCGGAAGCGCCGCCGCCCGGCACCACGCCGACCTGCGAGGAAGCGGGCGTGCTCGGCGCGCTCGCCGGTGTGCTCGGCTCGATGATGGCGCTGGAGGCGATCCGCGAGATCGTCGGATTCGGGGAAAGTCTCGTCGGGCGGCTGGTGATGATCGACGCCCGCGCGATGCGCTTCGAGACGCTGCGCTACGCGCGCGATCCCTCAAATCCGCTGAACGGCGATGCGCCGACGATCAGGGATTTGAGGGGACATAAGTAATTTCCGGCTGTCATTCCGGGGCACGAGCCTTTGCGAGCCAACCCGAAATCCAGAAGTTGTTTCCGATGAACTCTTCGAGATTCCGGATCATCGCGCGAAAGGCGCGATGTCCGGAATGACAGCATGTCGCGAAAGCCGCAGCCTACGCCACCCCTGGCAGCACGCGGTCCGGCGGCTTGTGGCCATCGAGGAAGGTGCGGATGTTGATCATCACCTTCTCGCCCATCTCGACGCGGCCCTCCAGCGTGGCCGATCCCATAT
>JAGVII010000024.1 GCA_020056155.1 Afipia sp. | reverse complement strand
CGGAGGCCACCGGCGTCTCACCCGCGTGCAGCGTCACGATCTCGCAGTTGCCGCGCGCCGCTGCGTCAAACACCGCGCGGCGAACGAAGGCCGCGTCGCCGTCGTGCTGCGCCAGCGCGGTGCCGCGCCGGGCCTTCCAGCCGCTGGCTTCGAGGGCGAGGAAGATTCCGAGGTCGCGTTTGATTTCGCTGGGCGCGGTCGCGATCGTGAAGATCACTTCGCCATGTTCGGCGAGCCGGTTGCGCTGGCGGCGAAGCTCTTTCAGTTTCTTCGCGCCGAGTGCGTCGCGGAGCAGATCGTCGGCATTGCGCGTGGCGTCGAGGCTGGCGCGCGCATGGCTTTGCAGGATGCGCGGCTTCAGCCCGCGGCACGCGAGTGCGCGGGTCAACGCTGCCATCGCCGCGCCTTCGAGCGGGATGTCGCGCAGGATCAGCGCATGCGCCCCTGCGTTGCGTGCCTGTTGCATCAGTTCGGCGGCGGCCTCATCCGCCCGCTCGCGATCGAGCAGCGGCGTGGCGAGCGTGCCGTAAGGATCGGCGCTGACCAGCGCGGGAACGGGAAGGCCATAGGCGCGCCAGGCGGAGATCACCGGCAACAGGCCGATCAGACGCGAACTGTCATTGCTCGATGTCGTGGCCGTGAGAGCGCGGACATTGGTGCGTCCCTGCGCGGATGCATTCACTGCCAGCTTCCATTCGGGCAGATAATAGCCGTTGGGCTCGACGGCGTGGTCGCTCAGGCGGCGCCAGCGCTCAGTGGAAACCATGTCGAGCGGTGCGAGCGTGGCGGATGCTTCAGCCGCGGAACGGCCGTCCGTTCGCTCGCGGACAAAATTCACCTCGCGGCGCGCGGCTTGTGTTGCATTGGCAATCTCAACCACGACCCTGTTCCCATTCCACGTGTTCTTGAGCGCGCGGCTTTTCGGAGCTGCGTGCGTTGTTGTTTTTTGCGTCCCTGATTTTCGACGCTATGCGCCAAATATCAAAATCGGATGTGGGATTAGGGTTAAATGCGGCGCGCTTTTTTCATCGGCTGTTAACGATGTGTGGAGCCTCACGGAGGCGTGACGACCGTTGCCGGTATCATGCGGTTGTAAGCGACAGCGTGAAGGAAAAATTTAAGCAATTGCGCGTAGTGTAAAATTACCATGACACCGCGTAAGTGAGATTTCAGCGGCGATTGGAATTTTAAAACTTCAGTTTTTGTAAACCGAGATTCTCGGAGCGCAATTTTACCAAGGCAGCATCTCCACGGGAGGTCGCAATGGGCAAGGAACTTCGTAAGAGCCAGCGGATCGATTTCGAACGCGGCATTGATGTGCAGATCATGGGAATCGACGGCACCTGGCGGCGGTCGTGCCGGATGCTGGATGCGTCCGACGGCGGCGCCTTGCTTCAAGTCCAGGGCTCCGTCGGCGATCTCGATCTGAAGGAATTTTTCCTGCTGTTGTCCTCGACCGGTCTCGCTTACCGGCGATGCAAGATGGTGCGGGTGAACGGCGACCAGATCGGTGTGATTTTTCTGAAGCCTGATGTCAGGAAGAAGGTTGCATCTCCTTCTGCCAGAAAGATGCCGGTGGTGGCCTGACATCAAACTTGTAAACGCTTTCAGAGTCCGAGGTGTGTGCCCTCATGCATCAAGATCGCCGCTTCAACCGTGTCCGGCCTTCGGGAAATCTCTCCCGGTCGGCCAGCATCATCGTTGATCTGAAATCTCCCGTGATCCGCTGCAACGTCGTGGACTATTCCGCGGGCGGCGCCTGTCTCGAGGTTGCCCCCGGCAAGCCGTTGCCGGACAGGTTCGAACTGCTCTACGCCGGATCGAAAAAGAAATGCCGCGTGGTGTGGACGAAAGGCCCGCGCCTCGGCGTTTCGTTCTAACAGTCCTTTGATTTCTCACATTCGCAAAAGATCGCCGCTGAAACGGGATGCGAATGCTGGAATGGACTGGTCGCCGTCCGGCCGCCAGAGGCGTTCAGTCGAACGCAATGCCCACGCGCCGACCGTTGTTCCAGACGATTCGGCAGCGGGCGATAAAATCATCCGCCTTAATGGCAAGACTGAAGCGCGGCGGGATCATCACGGCGTTGGCGACATCCAGCGCCGCTCCGCGGTTGGATATGTTGCGCACCGTGCAATCGAAGCCCGCGCCGCCGAACGTAATGACGCCGCCCTTGAAAACGCGGCGGCGCGTTTCCGAGCGTCTCTCCACCAATGGTGTATCCGTCATGGCCGCAACCTTGTGAGTCGTGGCCGTTACCCTAGGGCGCGGGGGTTGCCAGCCCATAAAACGATACCTGTTGCTGCCTGGGCTCGCGTTCAGGATTGATTCACGACATTGGCCGGGATAGGTGCTTCGCGTCCGTTTTCTGGCCGGTATGCATGGTGTTTGCCCCTGCTTTGTCCCGGCTTTGTCCTGCCTTGGTCCTGTCTTGGCCATCGTTTTGCGGTGGGGTAGACTATCGGTGGCGGGCAGGCGCGGTCCGGACAACGGCGTCCAGGTTCACAGCAAGTACCAACCTCACAACAGATGACTGATCCGGGGAGAGTTTCAATGCGGGTGTTTCGTGTGGCGATGCTGATCGGGTTGACCATGACTCCGGTCTCTGTACCGGCGTTCGCCCAGGGTCTGATGCCCGGCTTCAAGCTGAACGAGAGCAAGGAACTCTCGGAGGAAGAGAAGGCGCAGGCCAAGGCCAACGAGGACGCGGCGAGGGCCGCGCGGGCCAAGATCCCCGATGCCAAGGCGAGCAACGATCCATGGGCCACGGTGCGAACCGAGCCCGCCGCGAAATCCGCAAAGGCGAAATCGACCGCGAAGTGAGGTTCCTGCTGCCGGCGGCGTTACTTCGGGATATTCGTTTCTGCGGAAAGCCAGTTGTTCAGATTGACGGCGACGTCCAACTGGCGGGCTTTTTTCAGGAGATCGTCGCGTTGCTCGCACGGCGGCATCGCGCGGGCCTTGTCCCGGGTTTCATCCGCGATCTTCTGCCATTTCTCTCCGATGGAAATCTCGTTCGTCCTGCGCATGGATGACGCTCTCCTGCCTGTCAGGGGTGCGCGCACCGCTTCGTGATCGCCGGTGCGCGGTCTGTCTCAACCCCCGGTTGGCGGAAATGATCCGCGTGGCATAGCGCCCGCGCGCCGCATTTTTTTGTCCCGCGCCGGGAACAAATTTCGCCCCCAGTTCGTCTGTCCTTATGGACAGTGCTTGGCGGGACAATGGTTAGTCTGATCCGATTGGTGCAACGCTGGCTGTGGCCAGCGGCTGCGGAAATTTCGACAGAATCGCGGGACACGAGCAGCATGGCCGATCTGGTGCGATTGCTCGGAAGCGAACCCGATCCGGCCGCTCCGGCTGACGGGCAGGGCGAGGGGCAGGCGAGCGACGCCGATCGTTCCGGCTCGTGATCCGGGTTCGGCAGTCGCGTTCACGCAGATCTGGAAAACGAAAAAGGCCGCCAACTGAGGCGGCCCTGGCGTTCGGTGTTCGGCGGCAGCACGGTCAGACCGCGCGGCCGCCGGGGCATTTACTGCTTCGGCATATCCATGCCCTTGTGCGGATCGTCGGCCTTCATGCCGTCCATCATCGCCATGTTCTTGCAGCAACCGCACATGCTCATTCCGGACTTCTTCATGGACATGGCGGGCTTGTCGGCCATCGGGTCGTCAGCAGCGGCGGACCTGCCGCACATGCCGCCCTGGGCCGTTGTGTTCTGGGCCTGCTGGCCCGCGCCGCCACACATCGCGGCAGCAGGCGACAGGCTGATCAGCAGGGCAATGGCAGTTGAAGCGAGAAGTGCGCGCATTGGTTTTTCCTCCCTTGAAGAGGAGAGCCTACTGGCAGACACACGGCAGCGCGGTCAATTCTTTGTCAGAGACATCATGCGGCGGTGGCTGAGGGGCAGCCATTGAGATCATCTTACCACACCAGTGAGTAATAGACGGTGGCTCCGATCAGAAGCAGCCCGCCCAAAAAAACCAGCGATAAAAAGAACCACTCCGCCGCTGAAAGCGGTTCAGTACGCGGATCGAAAAAGTCATCCGGCGGGGACATGAGCTTCACCGAACGCAAGAGTTCGAGGTTAATGCTCGCGGCTTTTATATGCCTGTTCAGCTTCCGACAGAACCGAAAAGAAAGCTGCGCGGGGCGGGGAGGGGCGCGGCGCGAGTGAGGGAGGCTCTCCCCATCGATTGGGTCTGGACTAACAGCCCGGCCTGATCCTCAAGGCGTTGTGGACTGTGATCGTCTTCACATACGCAGCCGAAAATTCATGTTCTGAAGACGTATACGGCTTTCGAGCCGTTCTGAACCTCAGCAGTGCTCATACCGCTGTGGTGCCCCCCTTGGGCATTTCCTCCCCAGACTTAGCCGCCGCTTCCCTGATGGGAGGCGGCGGCTTTTCTGGTCGTGTTGCGGCCAAATGAGGCGGCCTTACCGGAGCTGACATTAATGCCGCACTGGCTTGTCGTCGTCTTATTGTTCCT
>JAGVII010000635.1 GCA_020056155.1 Afipia sp. | reverse complement strand
TGCGACCAGTGTGCCGGCGGGAATGTTGAAGCCCTTGAAGCTGAAGTCGCGGGTCGCGCGGCGCGGGATCGACGGCACCGGCGGCTTCATCCGCATCGCTTCCTTGAAGGCCATCTCACAGA
The DNA here is from genome assembly GCA_020056155.1 of Afipia sp. Taxonomy (GTDB): domain Bacteria; phylum Pseudomonadota; class Alphaproteobacteria; order Rhizobiales; family Xanthobacteraceae; genus Afipia. The sequence goes on along the minus strand of JAGVII010000635.1, from coordinate 1,880 downwards.
GCGGCATGGATTCCAGTTTCTCGAACGGCAGCGGCGCGCCGGGCTCGATCCCGAGTGAGACGACCTCGTCGCGCAATCGCGCCTGCCACTCCGGATGCGCCGCGAGCAGCGCGACGAACGAGGTCAGCGACGATGTCAGCGTGTCGTGCGCCGCCATGATCAGGAAACTCATGTGATCGACAATATCCTGCGTCGAGAGCAGCGCGCCGTCCTCGTGGGTGGCGTGACACAGCTGCGAGAACAGATCGTCGCCGCCGTTCTCGCGGCGCAGGGGAACCTGCTGCGAAAAATACGCCACGATGCGCTGACGTCCCTTGACGCCGCGCGCCATCTGCGTGCCGGGCCATGGCTCGCGGATCACCGCGACGGACGCCGCGATCATGTCGACAAAGGCGCGGGTGACATCATCGACCTCCGGGCCGATCCCGGTGCCGAGAAACGATGTCGCGGCGAGATCGAGCGTCAGTTGCTTCATCGCCGGATAGAACAGCATCGGGCCGGGTGTTTCGCGCCATTGGTCCACGCGTGCCGCGATTCCCGCATCAAGCTGGGCGAGATAGTCCTTCATCGGCCCCGCCTTGAACGCGACCGACATGGCGCGGCGATGCAGGCGGTGTTCCTCGAAATCGAGCAGCATCAGCCCGCGCGGGAACAGCCGCCCGAGAATCGTTTCCCATCCATTGGTGGATGAAAACAGCTTGGTCTGGTCGAGCAGCATGAACTCGTTGGCTTCGGGGCCGAGCAGCGACACGCTGGTCTCGCCGAGAATGCGCGAGCGGTAGACCAGTCCATGTCTCCGCGCCATGGTCTCGGCTTCGCCTTTCGGATCGGCGAGAACATGGAGCGTTCGTCCGATCAGCGGCCAGCCTTCGTCGCCGGGAATATGAGCGAGCCTGGCGCGATCCACCATCACGGGAGGCGTGCCCGCGACCGGCGATGTCAGGCTTTGCGTCGGCATGGACATGAGCTTCCCCGGATGTCGGAGGAAAACGGGTGAGCGGCAGGCGCAGGACAATTGCGCGGCTCATTGCCGCCGGCGGCAATTATCGCCGAGTTGGCGATGACCGACAACCCTCCGATACCGATCTCCGTTGCGCGCCCGATTGTGCAGTGCAGTCGGATGGCTCGCGACCTGCGCCGGTTCAATCAATCTGCGCAGCCCGCCTGAAAACGCTGGCGTTCGCGCAATTTCAAAGTTTTACTAGCGCGATCAAGAAAGCCGGCAAAACGGCGTCCATCAGGGAGAAGACGATGAACACCAAGGCAAAGCTGCTCGGACTCGCGGTCGGACTCTGCGCGGTCGCAGGAACTGCATCCGCAGCCGAAATCAAAATGATGACCGGCCCGCAGGGCGGTTCATGGATTCCACTCGGCGGGCAGCTCAAGGATATGTGGGAGAAGGCGATCCCCGGCCTGAACGTGCAGGCAATGCCGGGCGCCGGTATCGCCAACGTGCGCGGCGTCGATGAAGGCAAGGCCGACGTCGGCTTTGGCAATTCGATCTCGACGGTCGATGGACTGGCGGGCCGCGCGCCGTTCCCGAAAGCGACAACCAACGTCTGTAACCTCGCCACGCTGTATCCGCAGTACTACCAGCTTGTGGTGAACGCCGACGCCGGCGTGTCCAAGATCGCGGATCTCAAGGGCAAGGCGGTGACGACCCAGCAGCGCGGCAACACCGGCGAGCTGATCACCAGGCAGCTGCTCGAGGTCAACGGCATCACCTACAACGACGTCAAGGTTTCCTTCGTCGGCTACACCGACTCGGTAAACCAGATGAAGGACGGCAACGCCATGGCGTTCGGTCTCGGCACCCAGGTTCCGGCGGGCTCCATCATGGATCTGGCCGCCGCCCGCGACATCAAGATGGTCGATCAGTC
>JAGVII010000082.1 GCA_020056155.1 Afipia sp. | reverse complement strand
TCCTGACAGATCGCATGCCAACCATCTTCGCTCATCATCCACTCTTTTTGTGTAAGGAACTGCAGCAGCAGTCTACATTTCGACGAAGACTGTTGCCTCTTCGACAACAATCGGAAATGTCTCAGCCTGAAGCTCGCGCCCGGCGGCCGCAGCCTCATTCTCGACGCAGGTCTTGTACTGCTTCGTGAACATGCGCTCCGGATCGCAATGCGATTTTCCTGTCTTCAGATCGAACTCCCAACCATGCCAGGGACAACGAAGGATTTCACCGGGTCGCGAAAGTTTGTAACAGCCGGGCGCTTCAGATTCCGGCAATCCAACGACAATCCCACGGCTGAGCTTCGCGCCCTCGTGCGGGCAACGATTGAGCAGCGCAAAAAAATCACCGCCCACATTGAAAACACAGATTTCACGGCCGCGGATGTTAACCACCTTGTTGCTCCCCGGCGGGATTTCTATCACGTATGCAATGCGATGTTTGGGCATGTCAGAACCGGTAGAACTGTTCGGCGTTTTCGCGGCAGATTTGCCTGCGCTCTGCGGGGGTCAGTTTGATGTTGAAGGCGTAGGCAGGATCATCCTGATCCCAATGCGGATAATCGGTGGAGAACAGCAACCGGTTCCAACCCACCCAATCGAAGGTGCGGCGCAGGTCGTCCGGTCTGCCCGGCTCTTCCATCGGCTGGGTCGTGTACCAGAAATTGCGCTTCACGTAATACGACGGCGGATGGTTCAGATGAGGGACTTCGCTCCGCATCCGCTCCCACAACCGATCCATACGCCAGACAAAGCTGGGCACCCATGCGAAACCGATTTCCACCAGCACAACCCTGAGTCTGGGGAACCGTTCAAACACGCCTTCGAGAACAAAACTGCTCATGGTCGCCGGTCCGCCCATCGTGGTGGCGTAATGTTCTTCCATGTAAAATGATGGCCAGCCGCCTCCCGTCGATGCGTGCCCACCGACGCCATAGGAGTGAATGCCAAGCGGCAGGTCGTGAGCTTCGGCCGCCTCATAAATCGGCCAGTAACGTTGCCGACCAAGCGGTTCACTGCTGCGCGGCGCCAACATGATCTGCACGAAGCGCCGATCGCGCGCGCAGCGTTCGATTTCTTTCACCGCGGCAACGGGGTCGTCTTGCGAGACAACGAGCGTACCGCGCAGGCGCGCATCCTTGTCCAGCCATTCCGCCACTTGCCAGTCGTTGTGCGCGGTGGCGAGCGCTTCAGCGTACCGCAGGTTGCGCTCGCTACCGACGTTGCCGAACAGCGGAATGAGAATGCCGTTGATCACATTGAATGGATCGAGATGCTGCTCCTGCATGAAGTCAAGATCCGAGCCCGGCGGACCACCGGATGGCGGCCATGCGTCGCGGCGGCAGATCAGCGGAGCCGAACGCGGATACTGCGTCGTGTTGATGAAGGGTTGCCGCAGATGGCCGCCGAATTGCTCGGAATGCTCCTGCCATCGCTTGGGCAGAAACGGGTACAAGCTCCTGGCGTTTTTCGGAAGCGGATGAATATCGCAGTCGATGATCCCGGCATCGGCTTTCTTGGCAGTTCCCGTTTGAGGACTCTCGATCACCGTCATGTCAGACCTCCCGCAGCCGTGCGTAGGTTTCAAATGGATTCTCCGTGCGAAGCTTTCGCATCAGATCCGGTTGCCCCTGTAATGGCACGGCGTCGGTTCCGTCGAAGTTCCAGCGAGGGTAATCAGTCGAGAAAAGCAGCATGTGCTCGCCGATCTGCTCGACCAGATCCTGAATCATTTGCGCATCCCGGGGGCCGTCGAACGGTTGCATTGTCAGGCGCACATGCTCCGACACAATCTCTGTTGGAGACCTCTTGAGCCAAGGGACTTCCATCCGCAGACCTCGCCAAAGCTTGTCAATGCGCCACAGGAAAGACGGAAGCCATGTCACACCGGAATCTATCAGCACGACCTTCAGCTTAGGGAATTCCTCAAACACACCCTCGGCAATCAGGCTGAGCAATTGCGTTTGCACACCGACACTTTG